>JADFKA010000045.1:9699-10029 GCA_022565135.1 Pseudomonadota bacterium | reverse complement strand
ACCAAGGAAATCGGTATTCGTAAGTCACTCGGTGCAAAGCCACAATATATATTGAGACAATTTCTGCTCGAAGCTATCGTGCTCTGCAACTTTGGCGGCATCATCGGTGTCATTCTCGGATTCGGCATTGGCAACATGATGGTCAAACTCATGTCAGCGTCCTTCGATGCTGTAGTACCCATGGAATGGGCCGTGTTTGGTTTGCTGTTCTGTACAGCGGTCGGCGTGATTTTCGGCATGCTTCCCGCCATAAAAGCGTCCCGACTGAACCCGATCGACGCTTTACGCTACGAGTAGTCCGGAAACGGGGTGTGGCGAAATAACTACCCG
>JADFKA010000045.1:0-9689 GCA_022565135.1 Pseudomonadota bacterium | reverse complement strand
ATATTCCCGCAGCGTCCAAGTTGTGTCACCGGCCTGTATATGCGGCAATCCATCGCGATCCGATGCCCGTGACGATATTTTTGATCACATCGAGTGTTTCTACAATCCGCGGATACGCAGTAGACTTGAGAACAGCAACAACACCGGTTTGCGCTGGCGCCCACATTACATGAGGCCAGCTGGCACGATGATGCCGTAAGTTGGAAGGAGTCCATCCCATCGGTCGACATTGCGGGGGAAAGACGACCATCATGACCGGCACCCTGGACCCGGTCAGGACAGTGGAAGTGGCGCTCCCACAGATCGAGCGCCTGCTCGTCACCGACGCCGCTCTCGCTACAGAACAGGCCGCGCAGATCCTCGGTACAGTCCCAGGCCATCTCGTCGCGATGCTTTTCCTCGGCATCGCGCGGCGTTTCACTGGAGACGCGGCCGGTTCCCTCGAGGCTCTCGAGCCGTTGGCCCGGTCCCAGCCGAACTGGGCCGCTGTTCATTACGAACTCGGCCGGTCGTGCGCCGCCGCCCGCTACGACTACGCCACGGTCCTGCACCAGCAGATGCGATCGGCAGACGCGTTACGGGAAATCGACCGGGCACTGGAAGCGGACCCCCGCAACGCGAGCTACCGTAACCTGCAGGCCGTGCTCCTTGATCGGATCGGCGAGTTCGACCGCGCCGATGACACAGAGACCGAGGTTCGCCGGCTGCTCGATTACTGCGGCCTGCCTTTCGATGAGCGCTGCCTGCGCTTCCACGAAAACGACCGCGCCATTAGGACGTCGAGCTCCGAGCAGCCAATGGGTTCGCTCACCTGATTTCGCGCTGCGGCCGATCCATATGCGGGGAAAAGGCGCGGCGAACGTTGTTGTTTTTGTGCTACAAAAATAGTCTGAGTCCTCGACAACGCTTAGTTTCTAGTTATACAGGCTGTTGCAGGTTGTTGGATTTTTACCAGCAAGGGGTTTTATTTTGTCCAAGCTTGGACTACACTCCGGGCATGTTCAACCATGGGAGCAACGCCTGCCGTGAAATTTGTGCGGCGCGATTGCTGAACCATAAATTTAATGCATTAGGGGATACATATCATGTCAGCGACATACAATAAGTCGATGAAAAACTCTACAGCCTTTAGGCGTGCCGTCATAGTCGCCCTGGGTGTGGCCGCTATTGGAACGTGTTTGCCAGCAATTGCGCAAGAAGTTGCAACTGAAGTCGAATATATTGACGAAATCGTTGCCACGGGCTCGATTATCAGGCGTGCCGAAACCGCGACTGCATCACCGGTCACGGTTCTGACCTCGGAACAACTCGATATGCGCGGCATCAACACGATAGCGGACGCGGTTGTTATGCTACCCGCGAACAACGCCGGCACGATGAATGCCTCGTGGTCCACCTTTGGCTTTGCATCAGGAGCGTCGGCGGTATCGCTGCGTGGTCTGACCACCTCGTCAAGCCTGACCCTTTTCGATGGCCTGCGTATGGCCCCGTATCCGTTGGGTGATGACGGTCGTCGTAACTTTGTCGACCTGGGTACCATCCCGGACTCCATTGTTGACCGGATCGAAGTCCTGAAGGACGGTGCCTCCTCGACCTACGGCGCCGATGCTATTGCCGGCGTGGTCAACGTGATTACCAAGAAGGAAATCATCGGCTTACATTTAAATGGCTCGCTTGGCCAGTCGCAGGAGGGAGACGGCGACGAGTATCGTGCGGATATCACCTGGGGTATAGGCGATCTGGGCTCAGACGGCTACAACTTCTATGCGAACTTTGAGCAACAGCAGAGCGACTCAATCCCTTACAGTGCACGAAATAATTTCTTCGGCCGGGACTGGACTAGCATCTGCAACTCAAGCGGCGGCTGTCTGGATAACCGCAACCCCAACGGTCTTGAGGCCAATGGTTTGCTTGACGGCGTTTCCTTTTCCGAGCAACCCCTGGTCCGCCCGGTTGATGGCACCGGCGCTGGTGCAGGCAACTGGCAGCTGATCGATCCGGCTGGTGGCTGTACTGCGACCAATTTCCTTCGCGAAGTCGACGTGCCCAACGCCGCGACCTACGCTGACTACTTAGTAGATCAGGCTCTTGTAGTGCTCGATCCGGTCACTGGCTTGCCAGTGCTCGATGCGGATGGCAACACAACATCCGCTTCGACGGGATTAATCGCGTTAACGGGTCCTGTCTGCGAGACCGGCAATTTTGGTTCGCAGGTCAAGGTTTACCCGAAAATCGATCGAACGGGTGCGAACCTTCGCTTCACGAAAATGGTGAATGATCGTACCGAATTCTACGTCATGGCCAACTACTACAGAGTGACAACTTCGGAGTCCGGTGGCACCCCTTTCATTTTCGGCAGTACCACCACGCCGGGCGACGACGATGTTGTCCAGGTGACGCTTGGAAACGTGATTTTACCGCAGTACGTCTGCCCGCTCGGCCGCGATGGGACAGCTACAGTCTGCGATGCCAGCAACGGCGTACTTAACCCCAACAACCCGTTTGCCGCTGGCGGCCAGGACGCGCAAGTTCTTTATCGATTGCCGGTTCCGCGTATAGGGGACACCGATACCCAGACGTGGCGCGTTGCCGCCGGTGTCCTCGGAACCCTCGGCGCTCAGGATGAATGGGACTACTCGGTCGAAGTGGTTTCCGCGAACGTTTCAATGGACCTGAAGCGTCAGGGTTATCCCATCCCGCGTCGCATACTGAACAGCGTTTATGATGGTTCGTTCAACTTCGTCAATCCTGAACAGAACTCACAACAAGTGTGGGACAATATAGCTCCTCCGGTCACGACCAAAAATACATCTGGTATGGACCAGATCCAGGCAACGCTGGCCCGTTCATTGTGGGAAGCGTCGGGCGGAGACGTGATTGGGGCGGTTGGCGTTGCCTGGCGTGAAGAAAGTGTGAACCAGCCGAGCGCCAACGGGTTTAAACAAGATCCGTGGGAGCGCTATCTCTCCGTGAACACGGTCGCGGCGAAGGGCGAACGGGATGTCACGTCGGCCTTCTTCGAAATTGACGCGCCGTTAACCGAGATGTTTACCGTCAACGTGTCTGGACGCTACGACGACTATTCGACGGGCCAGGACAACTTTTCACCCAAAATTGGGCTGCAGTTTCAGCCGCATGACATGATCAAGTTCCGTGCTACCTATTCCGAGGGATTCCGCATCCCGAGCTTCAACGAAGCATTCGGAGCTCCCACGACGGGCTACGTCAGCACTGCGTTCGATCCGGCCAACCCTGATCACGCTGCCGTGATCGCCGCTCACGGCGGCAACGCCTACGTGAGTGGGGTGTATAGCTAC
The DNA here is from genome assembly GCA_022565135.1 of Pseudomonadota bacterium. GTDB lineage: Bacteria > Pseudomonadota > Gammaproteobacteria > Steroidobacterales > Woeseiaceae > UBA1847. Next base: position 6,372 of record JADFKA010000045.1, on the reverse strand, counting down.
GGCCTGACTTCCGTCGGCAACTCGGAACTCGATCCGGAAGAGTCAGAGTCCATTACCGCCGGCGTCGTTTTGGAACTGACAGATTCGCTAACTATCACCCTTGACTACTGGAAAATCGATGTCAGTAGCCTGATCAGCAATGCTGACGCCAGTGCGGTGCTTGATATATACTACGCGAACGATGGTGGCGCTTACCCAGAGGGGATCACCGTCATTCCGGCCGCGTCGGATCCGAACTTCCCGAACGCCTTGCCGCTGATCGGCTTCATCCGGGCTTCCTATCAGAATGTTGATTCAGAAATTGCGAGTGGCGTAGATCTGGGCATGAACTGGACGCACGATTTTGGCAGCACAACTTTCGGCAGCTATCTTGAGTTGGCTTACTTGGAAGAACTGTCGAAGACGATCGACGGCGATAAGCTCAACTACGCGGGCACGCTTAGCCCCTGTGACGTGACGTCCTGCTCGGGTGCTCCCGATTTGCGCGCGACCTGGATAAACACGCTCATGTGGAGCGACTACACCGTCGCACTGACGGCAAATTACACCAGCGGCTATGACAACGCATCGATTGACTACGGTGCTGTGGAAGGCGATTGCGACGGAAATGGCTTCAATTCCGTTTATCTGTATGATGATGGGTCGCCTGTTGCGTGTACTCACGACGCCTACCTCGACTTCGACTTCTCTGCGACCTACCAGGTCAATGACAGTACCAAGGTGTATTTGAACATTCTGAACGTGTTTGATACTGAGCCGGATTTCGACCCGGCGGCCGCCTACTTCCTGTATGGCTTCAACCCGGCCTGGGAACTGAACGGTTGGCGTGGTCGTTACTTCCGCCTCGGCGCCAGCTACAGCTTCGAATAAGTCAGGTCATAGCAAGAAACAAGGGCGGCTCCGTGAGGAGCCGCCCTTTTTAGTGTCGAGGAATTTCGTCGCCGAGAATCAGCGCACGCACATATTTCACGGGCGGTGAGCCATAGCTCAAGGCCTGGTCATGATAGCGGCGCAGGGTAAACTCATCTCCCCAGGCGGCTTCGACCGCACGACGCATTTCCTTATGTTCCTGGTAGCCGACAAAGTAGGTCGAGAGTTGCGCTGAAGTGAGTTGTGCCCGCACCCATTTTCCTGCAGCCTCGCGCTCTTCTTGGAAGCCACCTTCGATCATGAGTTTCATCGCTTCATCACGTGTCATTCCATCTACATGGATCGCAGAATCGATGATGGCATTGGTTACGGCACGTAGATACCACTTGAGATTGATAAGCCGCATCAGCGGATCGTAGTCGAGGTAGCCCTCGTCGACCATGACGCGCTCTGCGTAGACCGCCCAGCCTTCGACGAACGGTCCTGACCACAGTACGCTACGCAAGGTCGAGGGGTAGCGATTGCTGAGCGACAGTTGCAGGTAATGCCCCGGCACGCCTTCGTGTATCGTCAGGTCCTGGATGGAGAGCAAGTTGTACTCACGCAGGAACGAGGTGATCTGTGCGTCGGTCCAGTCTTGCGGCAGTGGCGCGACCGCGTAGAATGCCGCCTGCCCCTGGTCGAGCGGTCCCGGTGGGTCGAGATAGGCGACGGTTACGCCACGCTGGAATTCGGGCATGACGATGATTTCGACGGGATCATCGGGCATCGTCACTATATTGTGTTCAACCACGAAGTCGGTGGCCTGCTGCAAATATTCTTTCGCAACCTCGAAGATGCCATCACGCGGTGGCAACTGCTGATACGCTTGCTCAAGCGCTGCGCGAATGATGACCTGCTTGTATTCCTCGTTCGGCGTGTCCGGAAACGCTGTGTACGGGTGCGACACCGTATAGACCTCTTTGGCGATCTCATACATCTGATTGCGAACGGACTCGTACTCGTCTTCGGCGCGAGCCTTTACTTTCCTGCGGCCGAGCGGTGAATGCAGAACGAACGCGAGCTTCGCATCGAACAATTCTGCGCCCACGCGAAAGTCACCGGCCGCCCGCGGCAACAGTTCTTCTTCGAGCCAGGTCTGATGTTCGGCGATCGCGTCCTTGGCGACTTCAATAGCAGCCGTCAATCTATCTCTCGTGCCCATCGTCAATTCGTCCATACGCGGCACGATCATGGTGTCAATGATGGACACAAGACCCGGGTTCTGCTGCGCGGCCGTTTCGGCGTGGATCTTGGGTACTCGTTTCGGATCTATGGATTCACGAGCCTGGCGAAGAAATCGTGGCAGCTGTTCGAGTCGCGAGGCTGCGTCAGCAAAGCGCTGCTCGAGTGGGGCAAAATCGCGCGCGACCAGGCCGTAAATCGAGCTGCCCGACAGGTTAACGTAGTCGAGCGGATTCCAGGCCCACGACTGGAACGTATCAAGCGCCCACAAGCTGGACTCGACCTCGTTGTGAAGGATTTCCGCATCCACTTGATTGGCGCGTGACAAAGATTCGTGATCAATGGCCGCGAGCGCCGCACGGTATTCAAGGTAAAGGCGCCGGGAGTTGGCGCGCCCCCGCGCATCGACGTTGTCGAGTTCGTGATCCGCGCTGTGGTCGCCAATCAATGTCGCCGAGACTGGCGATATCCGGCTCAGGTCGCTGATGTACTGCTCGGCCAGGGCGGCGAATGCCTCATCAGCGGCCGGCGCGGCGGCAATGCTGCCAGAGAACAATGCAATGGCGAGTATGGAGGTGGATCTCTTCACGGCTTTACCCTGGGGTCTCAAGCTGATGCCGGTGAACATATCATGGTGATGCCTTGCGGGCAGCGGTAATATCCCGGCATGGTCCGTCTGCTCAGCCTCGTGATTATTATCGGTCCCGGCATGGCAATCGCTCAGAATGCCGATGTCCTGCCTGCCTATGTACTGCAGCTCCCGGAATCCGTTGCCAGTATTCTCATCGCAGAAACTGATACATCGACGCTACACCGGTTCATGCGAGGTCGCTATGGACTCGAGCCAGGAGACGAACGTTATATGTCGGTCGGTCAGGGCGGAGTGGGCAAGCAACGCGCCTGGGACCGTCGCACACCGTTGGGCATTTACTTTGTCAACGATCAACTCGACGCAAGCGGGCTGCATGAAATGTACGGTCCAACAGCGTTCGCTCTCGACTATCCGAACGCCTGGGACCGATTCAACGAGCGCACCGGCGACGGCATCTGGATACACGGGGTGACGCCTGGCAGCGGTCAGCGGCCGCCATTGGATACTGACGGCTGCATCGCCCTGCCCAATGCCGATTTGCTGCACCTCGAGGAACATCTCGTACCGCTGGTAACTCCGGTGATTATTGCGCGCAAAATTCGCCGCGTAAGCGCTGAGCAAATTGCTGCAACGCGCGACGAACTGATGACTGCGCTCGATTCCTGGGCGAGTAGTTATCGCAGCGGCGATTGGCACCGCTATCTGTCATTGTATGCTCCTGACTTCAAGTATCGAGGTCTGGACAGGGACGAATGGTCAGCGTACCGGCTACAGGCGCTGGCTGCACGGCCGATTCAGCAATTCGTTCTCGATGATGTGCTGTTGCTTGAAGATCCTGAAGAAGACGGTCTGTTCTTAAGCCGGTTTCGACAGTCGATCATCGACGAAGAGCACACGACCGTGACGATCAAGCGCCTGTACTGGCGCCGTGCGGAGAACGGCGAGCTCAAAATCGTCACAGAAGATAACGGCTGATTCAGCCGCCAAACAAGTACAACAGCGATAAGCGTATGGCGTACTTGGTCGTAAACTGCAGTGAATCGTTAAGATCGCGAGCTACCGGAATTTTCGCGGACGCTTTCAGGGCCAACGAATCGGTCACGTGATACTGCACCGCGGGAATCACATCGAGCCATTGACCGCCAGTATTTGGTATATCCACCGAGTTGCGTTTGTCGCGCTGGGCGTGACGGTAAAACAATTCGAGTCCGAATCCCCACGGTGTTTGCGTCTGATAACTGCCGCCAATTGCGGCCGTTGTTGAGTGACCGGACTGGTAGTCCCGATCGTTCTCGCCGTTATAAGTATGACTAGTGCTGAAATAAACCTGGGTACCCCTGGACTCATTCAGAGCCCTGGCATAGTAAGCCCAAACAATGCCGGCGTATGCGCCGGTCGATGGCTGCAGGTCCTCAGCCAGTGTCACGCTATTGCTTTTGACGTTGTCGGCACCGATTGGCAATTGCCCGCCCAGCCCGACAGAGAAAGCATTTTTCGAGTACACCGAGATTGTGACGGGTGAATACCTGAGCATGACGACGGCGTCTCCGAGTCCTGACGCACGATCATTCGAGCCACCGACATCGCGTTCATGTTCGATGAACGATAACAGGGCCGAAAACGACCATTTAGAGGTCAGGCCACGACTGGCCTCGAACACCAGCGCCTGTGATGTCCTGTCCCGGCCTGTCTGGTCGGGAATGGTAGAGGTTCCGCTGACAAGTTCACTGATGTCATGAAACTCGTAGGTGCTCGCAACAAACCACTGCTTGTCGCTCGGCGTCGCTGTCTGCATGGTGCCGAGCATCGGCACGCGCGCGCAGCTACACGTCTGTGCGGATACCGGCGTGGATACGGCAAATAACGCTACTGCGACAACGGTCTTGAGTGAATTCATGGTCCGACTCAGTTAAAGTGAATTTCGGTATCAGGGAAGTGTGCTACCCAGGCGAACCAGTAAGCCGTGTACGATTTGGTCATCGAGAGTTGCTCGCCGGCCCGGGGCCCGGATACTGCCGTGCCGAATGCATCCCACACATTGCCTTCGTCGTCGCTCATGATATTCGGCAAATCGTTGTCGATAGCTGTGAATGTCAGAATGGTGCCATCGGCAAGTTCGCGATCATGGATCACGGCGAAGTCCAGGGACGTATTGCCGACGACAACGATTGGCTGGTTTTGAAATTGTTCGTTGATCGCCTGTGTCGTCGATCCGAATCCGCCCAATTGATAAACTTTGGTAACCGTATCGGCATCGATCCCGGTATCGGAGCGAATGCCAATTATCCGCGTTTTCGGATGCAGGCGTTGATCAGCGTGTGTAACCGGGAATAAGAGACCGGTGTTATCACGATAGTCGCCATACGGATAATTTCGATAATTGCGATTGAAGCCCGTGTTACGGGACATCACCAGGGCGTCGGGGTACATATTGCGCAGCGTTCCATATTTGCCTTCAAGCAGCTGCATTCTCTCCGGTAATTCTCGAATGCGTGGACCTGAAATCGAAATCTCGAACATCTGTGACCAGATGCTATCCGTTTGGCGGTCGTACAAGAGCAGATTTGAGTTGTACAGTAGCCCGGACACACCGAACGAGGAGTTGGCATCAGTCGGGGTCGCCAGCCATGCCATAGCCGATCCGGTCAGCGGACAATAGCTCAAAACATAGGGGTCATTAGCCGGACCGTCATTGACGATTTCGTGCCAGTCCATGATGTCGTGTGGATATATCTTGACGGTGCCATCATGTTTCACAGCGATGGCGAGATCGTTGGGGTTGACCGTCTGTATGGTTGCCGCGGATTCAAAATTAGGGCTCTGCAATGCCGGAATCCCGTCTTTACCGGGTCCGCCATCGAAAACATCGCCTGTCGGTACTAACCATTCGACGTTATTCGAAACCGGAGGCGGGGGCGTCCTGCTGCCACCACCACCGCCACAGGCGGTGGCGAAGATAGCGATCAGGAAGAGCAGAAAACCGGTGCTTATTGTCGCACGATGTGGATACATCGAGATGGCCCCCTTAAACAGCCCCACACATCAATAAGTGACCGGAGCAGGCGCTGTTTTATTTCAGGGACCGGTTGGACATTCGACGGGTCTAGCGTGCCGATTCGCGAGCAACGAGCTCGTCGATCAACTCGAGCAAGTTTGGATAACCACCGGCCTCAGCAGCACCGGTACGATATTTGCCGTTTACAACCACCGTTGGGACGTTCGCTACGCCGTAGCGGCGATTGAGATCCTCTGCGAGACGCAACTTCTGACTGACTTCGAATGACTTCCAGGCCCGCTCGAACTCATCAGCACTGACGCCGAAGCGCTCGAACAGCTTCCGAATCGAATCCTCGGACGTCAACCGATTGCCGCGGCGATGGTATTCCTGAAAGACGGCCTCGCGAAACCCTGCGGCGTCTTCAATGACGCCATTACGAACCAGGACTTCTTCGGTGTAGAAAAGTTGTGCGTGCAATTGGAGAATGCGGTTCCACATGGCCGGAATCCGGACGAAGCGAACACTCGCTGGTTTATCTGCATCCCAGCCATTAATGAATGGTTCGAAGTCATAACAATGCGAACAGCCGTACCAGAAAATCTCAGCAACCTCGATTTTATCGGCACCACCGAACGTCGGTTGTGTTGGCACCATGCGGGCGTAATGTGTGCCTTCCGAATATTTCCAC
>JADFKA010000044.1 GCA_022565135.1 Pseudomonadota bacterium | reverse complement strand
CAGGGTCTCAGGATATGGATGCCCGATTGCCATCGCAACACCTTGTGTGTGCGCCAGGTTTTGCAGTCGTTCGAATTCAAATGCCAGCGCTGCTTCGGAGCGGTCGTTGTCGAGAAACACATCGCGTTTCGTGGCAACGACACCTGCTTCGGCCGCTATTTGTAACGCGACGCTCTCATGTGTCGTATAGCTATCGATAAAGAACAGGCCCTCACGCAAGCGAATTTCCTCCATGAGCCACTCCATATGACCGGGATGGCGCGTCAACAAACTACCGCGGTGACTGCTCACGCCGATCGCAAAAGGAACCGACCCTAGTGCAGTGGCGAACACCTTCTGCAATGCGCCACGACCCATGTCCAGCGTAATGCCGCCGGGCTCGACCGGTCCAGAATGTTCGACGGCCTCGAGCGGCAAGTGCAGCAGCACTTCTTTGCCGTTGCGATGCGCGGTCTCGGCAAGCGCCCGGCCACTCGGCGTACCCGGTAGAATTGCGTACGCAACTGGACCGGGGAGTTCGATCGCACGGCGGCCCGCTTCGAGCTGGTAGCCGAGATCATCAATAATGATCGCGATCCTGGCTATCGGCTCTGCTGATACCTGCTGGACTAGCGCAAGCAATGCCGTGATCAGCAGGTAGCGACATTGGATCATTGTGCGCTGCTGTGCATCACCCGACGGTGTAGAAGCCGTTCAATCGCCTCGAGCAATTGCGCGTCCCGTTCGCGGTCGACGTTGCCGGTAAGCCTCAGATCCGGGTAACCGGGCGTGTCTTCGACGAACACATCGGGCGTGATACCCGTTTCATGAATCGAGTCCCCGGATGGCGTGAAATACCGAGAAGTAGTCAACTTGATCGCTCGGCCCTTGGACAGCGGCATCACCGTCTGCACAAGGCCCTTGCCGAACGTCGATGTGCCCACGACCGTCGCTCGCCCATGATCCTGCAGTGCGCCCGCAACGATTTCCGATGCTGATGCCGAGCCTTTGTTCACGAGCACGATGATTTCCGCGCCATCAAGCACATCACCACGATGCGCCGAGCGCGTAAATCGTGAATCAGCACTGCGTCCTTCGGCCGACACTATGACACCCGAATCGAGGAACAGGTCTGACACATCGACCGCGGAATCCAGTACGCCGCCGGGATTGTTGCGCAGGTCGAGCACCAGCCCGTCCAGCAAGCCGCCCTTGCTTTCCTGTAATTCGTCAATTGCGCGGCTTAATTCGCGTGCCGTTGTCTCGCTAAACTGACTGACGCGCACATAGCCGAAGGATGGCTCAAGTAATTCGTAATGAACGCTGGCTATGCGTATAACCTCGCGACGCATTTCGTGAACAATCGCTTCATCATCGCGAAGTACCGTAATGCTGATCTTCGAACCACGTCGGCCGCGCATACGGCCAATGGTTTTTTGCATATCGTATGCGTCGACGGTAATTCCATCGACCGCGATGATCTGGTCACCACTGCGAATCCCCGACCTCGCAGCGGGCGAGCCGACGATCGGTGTAATAACTCGAATCTCTCCGTCTACCTCGCTGACCTCAATGCCGACGCCTGTGTAACTGCCCGTCGTACTGATGCGAATTTCATTGTATTCGTCGGCGTCGAGGAATTGCGAATGCGCATCGAGATCGGCAACCATGCCTCGAATAGCACTTTCCAGAAGCACGCTTTCGTCGATGGACTCGACATAATCGCGCTTCACTCGCTCCATGACTTCGGCAAACAGGCGCGACTGCTCCCAGGCCAGCTCTTGCTTGTCAGGCTGCCGCCTGTCGGCCAGCATGCCACCGCCGAATGACAGGCCCAGGCCCATGATGGTTCCGATGACCAGAACCAGAATTGCCCTGGTTTTCAATGACATACAATTCTCCATTCATCCCGAGCGGCGGCGCGGAGGGCCGCGGGAATCTCGACGATAGCATAGCGTTCGGAGTCGTCCTATCTGCGACGGCCACAATTTAGTGCTTAACTGCCGGGGCGACGCGTGACCCAGTTATTCGGGTTGACCGGTTGTATGCCGTGACGAATTTCGAAGTAAAGCGCGGATATTGGCTGTCCACCACTGTCGCCCACGGTCGCTATTACGTCCCCGGGGGCGACCCAATCACCTGTGTTCTTGAGTATCGTCTCGTTGTAACCGTACAACGTCATATAGCCCTCGCCATGATCGACAATGACGAGTAGACCCAGACCGGCAAGCCAATCGGCAAACACGACTCGACCATGATAGACCGACCGAATTTCGCGGCCCCGCGGCGCGGCAAGAACAACCCCGTTCCACTTGAGCCGATCGCTGACGCGAGGCTGCCCAAAATCGTGCACCAGCGTACCCGCGACCGGCCATGTCAGCCGGCCCCGGTGCCGGCTAAATGGGTCCTCGGAAGTGATCGGGTAATCCGACAGAATGCTGGTAAGTTCGGCAATCAGCCGCGACAGGTCTTTTTCCTGCGCCGCCAGTCGCTCGATTTCGCGGCCCTCGTCAGCAATTTTACCTTTGAGCGACGCGAGTAATTGCCGCCGCCGCTCCTGGGCCGAGTTCAGCTCTGTGAGTTCCGCGTACTGCGCCCGAGCAAGCTCGGCAATGCGCGCCTCTGCGGCAGCAACTGCCTTTCTGAGCGCCAATAGCTCGTGGATGTGTGCTGTTACCGCGTCGATATTTTCTGCCCGATAGTCATTAAGGTAGCCGTAGTAAGTCATCAAGCGCCCGAGTGCTGCCGGGTCACGCTGATTCAACATCAACTTGATTCTCTCTTGGCTGCCACTCATGTATGCCGCGCGCACCTGATCCGCGAGTTGCCTGGATTCTTCATGCAGTTCGGTTTCGCGCGTCGCCAGATCTGCGCTGAGCTCCGCTTTGCGTTTTGCACTATAGTTGCGCTCGCGCTTGAGCTCCTTGAGCCGGATTCGCTTCTCGGAAATCACGACCTCTGCGGCCTGCAGCTCGACTATCAGACGGTCCCGGCTGGCAGCACTTGCATCCATTCTTTTCGTGAGTTCGCTGATCCGCGCACGGACCTCTTCGAGCTCCTGCTCCTTGACCATGGCGAGCCCATCCTCGGTCTTTTGTGCCGCCGCAGAGCCGGCCACCGCCAGGAACAGCAATAAGATGGTCTTCTGCCAATTCATGGTTGGGCAGTTTGGTATAATGCGTTCTTTGCCACAAGCCGGGCCTCATACCGCCCGCCCGAATACAATTCATGGACAATATTCTCGAATTCACCGGCAATCACACTTTGCTGGTCCTTTTTCTAATGATCAGCTTTTTTGTCGTGGTCTTTACTGAGCTGCGGCGCAAGGCCAGTGGCCTGGTTTCCGTTGACCCCGTTGCCGCTGTCCAGCTAATTAACAACGACGGCATCGTAATCGACCTGCGCAATATCGAATCTTACGCGCGCGGTCATATCGTCAACGCGCAGAATATTCCATTCGATGAATTCGATGCGAAAATAGATAAATTAGCCAAGTTCAGAAACCGATCCATCGTTGCTGTGTGCGATGCCGGTGCAAGCTCGTCGAAGGTCGTCGACTCTCTGCGAAAATCCGGTTTTGCAAGCGTATACGGACTGAAGGGCGGAATGAATGCCTGGACTGAGGCGGGCCTGCCTGTCGTCAGCGCCAAGAAGACGAAGAGCAAAAGAAAAAGATAGCTATCTGCGCCATTTCAAACTACACACGATCTCGCCGACATCTTGTTCGTCGAGTATTTTTTTGAACCCGGGAATTCAATATGGCAGACAAGAAAAAAGACGAGAAAAAAGGCGAGATGCAAGCCGAAAAACGAGGCGAAGCTGCAGACGAAAATCAAAAGCGCATCTCTATTGTGAAAATCTACGTGAAGGATTTCTCATTCGAATCACCCAAGGCTCCCGCAATTTTCAATTCTGGCGAGTGGTCGCCGAAAACCAACCTGAATTTGCGCAGCAGCCACAATCAGATCGATGACAATCTGCACGAAGTCGTATTGACTATTACCGTTGACGCCAAAGAAGATGACGAGACTATTTTCCTCGTCGAATTGCATCAGGCAGGTTTGTTCGACGTAGCAGGCTATACCGAGGATGAACAAGGCGCAATCATCGGTAGCTTTTGCCCGAATATTCTTTTTCCGTATGCCCGCGAGTCAATTGCGTCCATCATCCAGAAGGGCGGCTTTCCCGAGTTTGTGTTGCAGCCTATAAACTTTGACGCGCTGTATATGCAGTCCAAAGCGCAACAGATTGAGGCCTCCCTGGCGGAGAAGCACTGATAAGCACACCCCCCGCACAGAAAATTGCGGTCGTCGGCGCAGGTTCCTGGGGAACGGCGCTGGCCCTGCAGTTTGCACGCTGCGGATGTGAGGTCCGGCTTTGGGGCCGCGATCGCGATCAACTGGAGTCGATCGCGCGTGATCGAGTCAACGCTCGTTATTTACCCGGCGTGGCTTTTCCGGAAACGCTGGCTGCTCAGCCCGATCTGTCAGAGTGCTTGTTGGGTGTTCGCGATGTTCTCATTGCGGTCCCAAGTCATGGTCTGCGCGATACCCTGATTGCTATTCGCCCGCTACTGGCGGACGACTCACGCGTCTGTTGGGCGACCAAGGGCTTCGAATTACATTCGGGCAAGCTACCACACCAGGTCGCCGCCGAAGAACTTGGTGCGACGCGCCCGGTCGCGGTCCTGTCGGGGCCAACCTTTGCGCAGGAGGTTGGGGAGCAATTGCCGACCGCAATGACGATTGCCGCGAACGACAATGATTTTGCGCAGGATCTCGCAAGGTCGCTGTCGGGTAAAAGTTTCCGCGCATATACGTCGGACGACATTATCGGTGTGGAGGTTGGTGGTGCCGTGAAGAATGTGCTGGCCATTGGCGCCGGCATGTCCGATGGCCTCGGCTTCGGCGCAAATTCGCGCATTGCGTTGATTACCCGGGGTCTCGTCGAAATGACACGTCTCGGCGTGGCGCTGGGTGCGAAGCAAGAAACCTTCATGGGTCTCGCCGGCATGGGCGACCTTGTCCTGACCTGTACTGACAACTTGTCACGCAATCGACGCATGGGTCTCGCGCTCGCAGATGGCAAGACCGTTGCTGACGCGCAGCAAGAGATTCAACAGGTTGTCGAAGGCGTCATGGCGGCCGAAGCCGTCAACGAGGTCGCAGAAGAACTCGGCATCGAGATGCCGATTTGCCACCAGATCTATCGAATTTTGTATGAAGATGCGCCACTACTTGAAGCTGTAGGGGCGCTGATGAGCCGTGAGCTCACGACGGAGCACTGAACTGCAATACCGTTCGCGACGCAGCGATCAAAAAATTCTCCACGCTGGTGTTTTCCGTCACTTAGTCTAAAATCAAACATATACGAATACACAATAAAACCAAAAAAAAATTAGGGGAATATCTCATGAACAGACGTCAATTCTGCCGCACGACAATTGCAGCAGGCGTAGCCGCTGCAATTCCATTCCTGCCAGGTTGTGACCGCTCGGTCCCCGTTGCGACAGAAGCTGTTACGAGCATCCGTGGCATTTCCCTTAGCGGCGCTGAAATCGAACTCGAGCGCGCCGCGATCAAAGAGCTCGGCGAGAGCATGACGGGGCCGGTGCTGCTATCGGGTCATGACCTGTATGACGGAGCTCGCACGATCTGGAATGGCATGCACGACAAACGGCCGGCACTGATTGCCCGATGCCTGAGCGCCGCCGATGTCAGTCAGGCAGTAACTTTCGCGCGTGAACGAGAGTTGCTCGTTGCCGTTCGCGGCGGCGGTCATAGCTGGCCTGGCAAATCCATCTGCGATGATGGGCTGATGATTGACCTCTCGCAGATGAACTCCGTTACCGTCAATCCCGAGACACAGCGCGCACACGCCCAGGGTGGTGCACTGCTGAGTACCCTGGACACGGCCTCTCTGGAACACGGTCTCGTGACCACGGCTGGTGTTGTTTCGCACACCGGCGTTGGTGGCTTCACGCTCGGCGGCGGATTCGGTCGTCTGAACCGCAAGTACGGACTGGCGGTCGACAATGTCAGGTCCGCCGAAATCATAACCGCCGATGGCCAGATACGCCGCGTAAGCAGCGAACACGATGCTGATCTGTTCTGGGCCATTCGCGGCGGTGGCGGTAACTTCGGCGTCGTTACCGAGTTCGAGTATCAGCTGCATCCGTTCGAACGCCAGATTCTGTCCGGCAACATTGTCTGGCCAATTGAGCAGGCACGAGACGTGCTCGAATTCTACGGCGAGTGGTCTGCAGGTCTTTCCGATGCGATGTACGTCGGACCGACGTTGATGACCATGCCCGATGGTACCGGCATTGTGGTGATGACCGTCGTCTACAACGGCGACCCGGCAGCGGGCGAGAAAGAACTCGAGCCGCTGCGCAAGATCGGCACACCGATGGACGATGGCGTCAAGGTGCAGGACTATATGATTACGCAAACTCAGGACGATGCCGGATTTGCTCACGGCGTTCGTTCTTACGCCAAGAGCGCCATGATCAAAGAAGTCACGCAGGGGCTGATCGACGCAATGCTCGACGCTTACATCCCGGACCCACGCGTATTTATCACCAATCACGTTGCCGGCGCCGCGGTTAAACGTGTCGGCGAACTGGATACGGCGTTCCCGCACCGCAACGCCGAATTAATGCTCGTCATCGTCAGCGGCTGGATGGACCCGGAACAAGACGCGGAAGTCATCGCGGCAACACGTGAGGTATACCGCAAGCTCGATCCGTTTACGGGCGGTTATTACACCAACATCGATACCGACGGCTTCGAGAGCGCTGGCAATTATGGTCCGGCTTACGGACGACTGCGTGAAGTCAAGGCCCAGTACGATCCGGGCAATCTGTTCCAGCTCAACAGCAACATCGAGCCGGCATGATCAGGTCCCGCCTTCGAAGTCGAGCTGGCGCCACGCTTCGTAGATAATAACGGCAGCCGTGTTCGACAGGTTGAGGCTGCGGCTGCCATCGCGCATTGGCAGCCTGAGTCGCTGTTCGGGTGGTAGCGATTCAAGTACCTCGACTGGCAGTCCGCGCGTTTCCGGACCCAGGAGAAAAACGTCGTTTTTCTCGTAACGAGGTACGTCGTGTCGAATCCTGCCGCGCGTGCTCAAAGCGAATACACGTGGCGCGCCAAGTTCGCGCAGACATTGTTGCAGCGACACGTACGTTGCGACGCTGGCAAATTCGCGATAGTCGAGCCCGGCGCGTCTGAGCCGTGGTTCGTCGAGTTCAAAACCGAGCGGCTCGATCAGGTGCAGCGCAACACCAGTATTCGCACACAGACGAATGACATTGCCAGTATTGGGCGGTATTTCCGGCTCATAAAGAATCAGGCTGAACATGGAGACAGTTTACTTGAGGACCCGCTGATCTATTCATGAACTCGCGTCTTGCGTCCAGAATAAATCAGTGGGTCCTTAATTGAATTGACGTAAAATGCACTATCCGATGTCTGGTTCACAAACAAATCCGCTGCACGTAGACTTTTGCGGCCTGTCGCTGACGTCACCCATCGTGTTGTTATCAGGCTGCGTCGGTTTTGGCGAGGAATACACTCGCGTCGAGGGTTTCTCGAATAGCGACGTCGGCGCCGTCGTGCTCAAGGGCACCACCCTGGAGCCCAGACTCGGGCATCGTCCACGTCGTATGTGTGAAACCCCGTTGGGCATGCTCAACGCTATCGGCTTGCAAAATCCTGGCGTTGATAAAGTTATTGACGAAATCCTCCCCGGACTCGACTTCAGTGAAACCCGTTTTATTGCCAATATTTGCGGCTCAACGATCGATGACTACGCAGCCATTACCAGGCGCTTCGATGACTCACCAATCGACGCCATCGAAATCAATATTTCCTGCCCGAACATCTCCGAGGGAGGCGTGCATTTTGGCAATGTCCCCGAAATGTCTGCGCGGGTCGTCGCAGCTTGTCGCGCACAGACGAACAAGCCGATCATCACCAAGTTGTCGCCCAATCAGACAGACATACGCGAAAACGCACGTCTGTGCATCGAGGCCGGGTCCGACGCGTTCGCGGTGATTAATACGGTCATGGCTATGGCGATAGATATCGAGCAACGCACGCCCGTGCTAGGCAATGTGCGCGGTGGCCTGTCGGGACCCGCGATCAAACCGATTGCGTTACTCATGACTTTGCAGGTTCATGAAGTGTCCAAACCACACAATATTCCGATCATTGGGCAGGGCGGCATCACGACGCCCGATGACGCTATCGAATTCATGATTGCAGGGGCTGCAACGGTCGGCGTCGGCACTGCGCTCTTTTATGAACCGTTGGTGTGTCCCGAAATCAATGCCGGCATCGCAGCTTATCTGGAGCGGCACGACATGGCTTCTATTGCAGAGCTTGTCGGATCGATGGCTCAGTAACCGCCCGTCGTGCGGGCGAAACAGACTAAATCAGCACCGCGAACGGGATGCTCCTCTCCCTCATGGCTCGCTTCGCTGCGCTTTACTTCGGTCGAAGAACGTCCCGCCCACGGTGCTGCACCACAGTGGTCGACGGGGGTGCGGTATCGGTGTCCCTTTCGATCACTGCAACGTCGAAGCAGCCCTCCGATCTTCGTTGGGTCGGCAGGAGGGATGTTCTTTGCCGGAAATAAAGCGCAGCGCAGCGAGCCATTCCGGCAAGGAATGTCCGGACTGCCGGCCGTGTGTAAGCCATGGCGGGCTTCTAGGTCAATCGAGGTTTAGCGCCTTCATCTTGCGCGTCAGCGTGTTGCGGCCCCAGCCCAGCAGCCTGGCCGCTTCCTGTCGGTGTCCGTGCGTCTGCTGCAGTGCGCTCTGAATAAGGGTTTTCTCAAACTCGGGAAGCGCGCTCGCCAATAGCGTTGTGTTGTCTGTCGAGTCCAGTTGCCGCTGCGCCCATGCTCCAAGGCTGCGGGTCCATTCCTGCGCTGCGCGTTGCGATGTCTGACGCCCGCCCAGGTCGCCTGGAATGTCGCGCAATGTTATAACGCTGCCCGGCGCGGCAACTGTCAGCCGCCGGGTCGCATTAACCAGCTGTCGAACATTTCCCGGCCAGTCAAATGTCTGCAATATGTCGAGTGCCTCAGCGTCCACCATTTTGGTGGACGACTCAAGCTCCTTGGCCGCTTCGGTAAAATAATGTCTTAACAACATCGGAATGTCCGACCGGCGCTGCCGCAGCGGGGGTGTGTTGATACGAATGACGTTCAGGCGGTGGTAAAGGTCTTCGCGAAATCGCGATTCTTTGACTGCCCTGGCCAGGTCCTGATTGGTTGCTGCAATAACACGGACATCGACCCGGACCGATGCCTGTCCGCCTACCCGATAAAACTCGCTCTCGGCCAACACGCGCAATAACCTTGTCTGCAGTGCCGGCGACATGTCGCCGATTTCATCAAGAAACAATGTGCCACCGTCAGCCTGTTCGAAACGCCCGATCCGTTTCGCATCCGCGCCCGTAAACGCGCCTTTTTCGTGTCCAAACAATTCGGATTCAAGTAGCTCCGAGGCAATCGCCGACGTGTTAAGCGCAACAAACGGTTTGTCGGCACGCGGACTGTGCTGGTGCAATGCGCGCGCAACAAGCTCCTTGCCCGTGCCGGACTCGCCCGTGATGAGTACCGTCATGCTCGAGCCCGCCAGTCGCCCGATCGAACGGTAGACCTCCTGCATGGCGGGCGCCTTGCCGATTAACGAAGGCAGTTTTTTCACAGCGGTTTCGCCGCCGGACGGTGCAATGCCATTTTGCCTTGCTGCTTTGATTACCAGGTCAATTGCCTCATCAATATCGAAAGGCTTGGGCAAGTATTCAAAAGCGCCACCCTTGTAGGCAGCGACCGCGTTTTCCAGGTCCGAATGTGCCGTGATGACAATGATCGGAAGACCTGGCGATGCCTCTTGTAATCGCTCGAGCAAAGCGATGCCGCTCATGCCCGGCATGCGAATGTCGGTTATAAGAACATCCGGTGTTTCATGCTGAATGGCATCGAGTAAGTGTTCTGCACGCTCGAAACTTCTTGCTCTCATGTCGGCCTGTCGCAGGGCCTTTTCGAGCACCCAGCGAACCGACTGATCGTCATCAACTACCCACACGTTCAGCGGCT
>JADFKA010000043.1 GCA_022565135.1 Pseudomonadota bacterium | reverse complement strand
GCAAGAAGCTTTTTTCTATCGACTCCAAAGACTTTTCAGGGAAGCCAGCCTATCAGGCTCTTGCCAATGATCATATCGAGCCGCCAATTCGCATTCGCTATCAACCCGTGACCGTTGCTGGCGAGCGCGTAGGCGTATTCGAAATAGGCGACTGTCAGGATCGCCCTTACATGATGCGCGTCGACCATTCGGAGAAGTTGCGGCGTGGCGATGCATACGTCCGCTTTAACGATTCTATCATCAAGATGGGTCGCAGTCAGTTGCAGGCGTTATTTGAAAAAAAGTTCAGAGACTCAATATCGGCGGCCAATATCGAAGTCGGGTTTCCGGGCGAGATCATTCACAAGGACATGAAAATTACGACGTGCAGTTTCACCACGTTACCGTCGGTTGTTGCCAGTACCAAGCTAACCGAGCTGATCGATGCAAAATCCCGCATCAAGATGACGGCAACGAACACGATCATTGCCCGCCTGACGCATGCACGTCTATTCGGCTCCGACAGTCCGTACGAAGAACGATCAACTGAAGAAATCGTTTCGGAGATGCGGCAACTCGAACGGCAATACATTGATCACGACAATCACTTTTTGTTTGAAGAACACCGCAGCGATGTGCAAATCGTCATTTACAACCAGGGAGACGAACCACTCCACGATGCGTCTATGTCGTTAACCATGCCCGCTCACGATGCCTTACGCGTAGCCACCTGTTTACCCAAATTCCCTCGCGACAATAAATTCATCGCACGCACGCCGGGCGAACAATCCGACTACCCGGCCGTCAGCCTGCACGACGATGGCATCAAGATATCGAGCCAACTCGGTGAAATACCGCCGGGCGAACCGGTCGATGTATTCCGGGTACCGCTTAGAGTCTGTATTGGCGACGATCTCAAGGGACGACGGATAGGCATTCAATATTCGTTGTTCGCGCATAACCTCAGGTTGCCAGCGAAGGGCAAACTGCGGATACAGCTTTAGGGAGCCTCAGGCTGTTGCGGCGGATGCCTTTGCGCCTTCGATGATTTTCGAAATTTCCGGGCGCTTAACTAACAGTTCGTCGGGCGTCAATGCATCGAGTTCGTGTGGAAACACCAGCCATTTGTCGGTCTCGCGAATGAAATAGTCGGGCTCAATATCAGTCTCATTGCGGCTTGGTTTGTACCACGGCACGGCAACGCGCAGATCATCGGGTGTGTTGCCACGTGCCCGCTTTGACAGCTCCGCAATGACCGCAGCGATCGTATTTCCCGTATCGAAAACATCGTCGACAATAAGTACCAGATCGTCATGGCAGATTTTTTTGATGATGTAGTTGAGCCCGTGCACCGTAACCACACCGCGCTCATCAACTCCGACATATGACGATGTCCGAATCGCGATGTGATCCGATTCCACGCCGCAATAATTGAGAATCTCCTGCACGGCCATACCTACCGGCGTGCCACCACGCCAGATGGCGATGATCATCGTCGGTTTGAAGCCGCTTTCGAGGACCTTGAGTCCAAGCCGAAATGAGTCTTCAAGCAAATCCTGGGCCGAGAGTATGATTTTGTCCATATCTCTAGTGTGCGGACTTTGGGCTATCGCTATAATGAGTCGAGGCAGATTCTACCCCACTGCAGCCTCGGAAAAACAATGAAAAAGCGATTCATCGGCGCCAACGATTTCCTCAGGGATTCCTTCCAGCTCGCGGCCAGTATCTGCGCAGCAGGGTTTCAACCCGATTTTCTCGTTGGGCTCTGGCGCGGCGGCAGCGCTGTCGGCATCGCGGTTCAGGAGGGACTCGATTATCTAGGCATCAAAACCGACCACATTGCGATCCGCACCTCATATCGAGGCGCCCCCTCCTATTCCGAGATGGTCAGCAAGGCTGAGTCGATCCGAGTGCACGGCCTGCAATACCTGCTCGAGAACTTGTGTTCGCATCATTCAATGTTGATTGTCGACGATGTCTACAGTACGGGTTCGAGCGTGCGTGCCGTTATCGAACAGCTTGCGAAAAAGACACGACGAAATTTACCGCAGGACATTCGCATCGCCACTGTCTGGTATCGGCCCACGAACAAGACTCTGCGCGTCCCGGACTTCTATGTCCATGAGACCGACGATTGGCTTGTCCTTCCCTATGAGTTGACAGGATTGTCACTCGACGAGCTACGTGAGCATCGACCTGAACTCAAGGCAATTATTGAGCGAATTGAACCGTTGCTGGCGTCTGCAACGCCCTGAGTAGTGAGATATCCAGGCTAAGATCAGCGGTCACTGGCGAGCCGTCCCTGCAAATACGTCGCTCCGATGTTGCGATCGTCGCCCAGAAATATCAGCGAAAACAGCAACTCGTCAATTGATGTCGTTGCCTGCGCCCGCCGCGCAGCAATGCTCGAACCTTCTGCATCGAGTACGATAAAGTCTGCTTCTTTGCCGGCCTCGAGATTGCCGATACGATCGTCGAGACGCAGCGCTCGCGCTGCGCCCAGCGTGGCCAGGTAAAGCGCACGATTCGCGGGCAGCGTCTGCCCTTGTAGCTGCAAAACCTTATACGCTTCGCTCATCGTCCTCAGCAACGAAAGGCTGGTGCCGCCACCCACATCGGTCGCAAGACCAACGGCTATGCCAGCTGAGGACATCGTTCGCAGATCAAACAGACCGCTGCCCAGGAACAGGTTGGACGTCGGGCAAAATGCTGCAGCAGCGCCCTTCTCGGCCATCAAGTCCCGATCCGTTTCGTCGAGATGCAGACAATGGGCAAATATCGAGCGTTCACGCAACAGGCCAAAACGGTCATAGACATCCAAATAACTGCGACTCTTTGGAAACAGTCTCCCAATTTCGCGGATTTCGTCGGTATTTTCGGCGAGGTGTGTGTGCACCCATGTATCGGGGTATTCGGCTGCGAGCCGACCCGCTGCCTCGAGCTGCTCGTCACTCGAGGTTAGTGCGAAACGTGGCGTAATGGCGTACCCGAGACGACCCTGGCCGTGCCATCGCTCAATCAATTCCTTGCTATCGGTATATGCCGACTCAGCATCATCACGAAGATTGTCAGGGCACAGTCGATCCATCAGTACTTTGCCAGCGATCAGGCGCATGTTGCGTTCGGCTGCAGCTTCGAAAATGGCATCGACCGACTGTGGGAAGACGGTGGTAAACACCATTGCCGTCGTCGTCCCATTGCGCAATAGTTCGTCGAGAAACACTCCCGCCACGGACGCACTATGATCCTTGTCCGCAAATCGCGCCTCTTCCGCATACGCGTAACGAATGAGCCAGTCCAGCAACTGTCCACCGTAGGACGCGATGATGTCGAGCTGAGAATAATGTACGTGGCAATCGATCAAACCAGGAACAATCAGTTTGCCACTGTAATCCTCGACCGACGTATCGTCGCGTAACTCCGGCAGCAACTGCTCCGCGGGGCCCAGTTTCGTTACCACGCCATTTTCGACAACGAGCAGTCCGTCGTCGAGGTAGGCACTTGCTGAATCCCGGCCCTCCTCGCCCGGGTCTTCGAGACAATGATAAATCGATGCACGAAAAGCCTGTTGCATTGATTAAATCTCGGCCACGGTGACAGCCTCTTCGAGGCTGTGTTCGTCACAGTCAGGCGTATCGCCAGCCCTGTCGATGACGAGAAACTCCTGGCCTGCCTCGAAGGCGATCAAGGGCATATGCCAGGTGCCGCGATGGTAGTTGACGCCCTGACGCCCATTGGTCACGAATGCGCGAAGATCCGCCACCTCGACGCTCTCTTCGGCCGGTGCCACAACAACGATGAAACGGCACGGCGTCAACGGCATGAAAGCCTGGCTGCCCAGCGCATGTCGTTCGACCATGTCAAAGCGATGCGGCAGTGGTGTCGCAATGCGACAGCGCACGATGCTGATGGCGACACGGCCAGTGCCATCTGTTTCAACCGTACCAAGATCGTCAAAGCGGTCGAATCGCGCAGCATTCATTGCCGTCGCGCGATTGACCAGCGTCTCGATTACATCGCCGTATGGCGCAAATCGTTCACTTGTCAGCGACTGTGGCTGCAGCGTAATCAAGATCAGTCACTCCTCGCGAAAAGGCCGGCCATAAAGTCGCAGGCGGCTAACTCCACCGTCGGGATAGATTGCCATGCGCGCATGGCTGACCGCACCAATGTCTTCAAGCTCGGATTTGAATTCGTGCTGTCTGTCCATTTCGAGCTTTGTATCAGGCAGTAGCGATTGCCACTGTTTACTGTCGGCGCTCACGTCACCATCGAACAATGCGGCTTGCAGAGAGACACGGTCTGGGTAATTGCCTTTGAAGTGTGCCGTATCGATCTCGACACTCTCGATTACCCCGACATGACCCAATGCAAGAATGACCCAGTCATTACCCGGCCCCCGACGGCGAGCCGTTTCCCAACCATCACCCATGTTGACACCCCGCCCGGCAACGTTGAGATTATGCATGCTGCCGTAATGCTCGTTGCTGCAGGCAATTGCGCGACCGCCGTTTTCGAGCGCGACGAGATCGATCACGTCGCCGGGTGATGCCAGGACGGGCTTCACCTCGCCGTATATGCGCAGTCGTGCCAGGCCGCCATCGGGGAAAATATTGAGGCGCAGGTGAGTCCAGACCGACTCACTGTCGATAACCAGAAAATGATGATTATCGCCTTGCAGTCCGGTTTTCGGCAATAGCTCTGTCCACTGGACGGCCGGCACGTCAGCGTCGCTGACGCAGGCATCGAGTGAGACCTCAGGCGGAAAGTTGCCCGTAAAGTAACTTGTGTCCATATCGACGCCATGTACAACACCCGGTACACCCAGGCGGATAATGCAGTGGTCGTTTCCGGGTGTGCGCTTGCGCCGACTTTCCCAGCCATCCATCCATTTGCCATGATCGTCGTACTTATCGTCGATGAATACCGGTGCCCTGGCGTCGATAAGTCGTTCTTTTGCGGCGAAGAATTCGTCCGTCGCATAGGTCACACGCGACCCCAGCCGCGGCTGCTCGAGCTGAATCCATTCGTGAAAAGGGTGTTGCTCTTCTGACACTGGTTTTTCCGTCACGGTGAATTTAATGGAGCACTTGCATCCATCGCGCGCAGGCGCAATCGTGCAATCTTGTGAATCTCGCTTAACGCCATTTCAAATTCTGCCGCCTGATCGTTGCCAAGCCTGTGTTCGAATGCCGCAAGTATCTCGGCTCGGCTGCTATCACGAACCGCCATCACGAACGGAAAACCAAATTTCTCATGGTATGCGTTATTCAAGCTGTGAAATTTCTCATATTCATCGGCAGAGCAATAATCAAGTCCTGCGCTAGACTGCTCGTCGCTCGAATCCTTGGTCAAGGTGTCCGAAATTTTGGTTCTGCCCGCCAGTTCCGGATGCGCTCGTATCAGTGCCAGCCGCCGCTCATCCGACGCATTGTCGACGCAGTCGGCCATGATGTCAGCAATACGGTCGATATCGTCGAGACCAACTAACTGCGACGCCGTTATTTCAGCAACCCAGGGAGAATGTTCGTAGATGCCGCCATAGCGCGATACGATTGCCGATGCTGTTTGTCGTGCTGCTGACATCAGGACTCCGCGGGATGCTGCGCACGCCAGTGATCGGCGATATCGATTCGTCGAGCGACCCATACGTTATCGTGCACAACAACATAGTCGAGAAACCTGGCAACGGCGGCGGCGCGACCGGGTCTCCCGGCCAATCGGCAGTGCAGGCCGACTGACATCATTCGGGAGCCCTCGGCGTACAGGACATCAAAGGTGTCTTTCAGATATTCAAAGAACTGCCCGCCGGAATTGAAACCCTGCGCCGTGGCGAAGCGCATATCATTGGCATCGAGTGTGTATGGCACCATGAGTTGCGGCGTCTCGAACGAGCGGTCCCAATACGGCAGATCATCCGAGTAACAGTCCGCGTTGTAGCTAAAGCCGCCCTCTTCGGCAACGAGGCCGTGACTTCGTGGGCTGCAGCGCCCCAGGTACCAGCCGTGCGGCCTTGTGCCAGTCACGCGCGTATGAATGTCGATCGCCTTGTGCAGATGCGCGCGTTCGGTATCTTCGTCAACAAATTGATAATCGATCCAGCGATAGCCGTGGCTTGCAATCTCCCAATCGGCTGCTTGCATCGCCTTTACGACATCGGGATTTCGTTCCAGCGCCATCGCAACACCGAATACGGTTACAGGGAGCACGCGCTCGCTGAACAGTCGATGCAAACGCCAGAATCCCGCGCGTGAACCATATTCATACAGCGACTCCATGCTCATGTGCCGTTGATTGTCGATGGGCACCGCACCGATGATCTCCGAGAGGAACGCCTCCGAAGCTGAATCGCCGTGCAGGACACAGTTCTCTGCGCCTTCTTCATAATTGATCACGAACTGCACGGCAATACGTGCGTCGCCAGGCCAATTCGCCGCTAGCGGATGTGCGCCGTAGCCGCGCAGATCTCTTGGGTAAATGTCGTCGGACATCAGTTGCTCACGCTGGCCTGATACCAGCGATCGAGCAACTCTCGTTCCTGCTCGCTGATACCGGTCAGGTTGCCAATCGGCATGACCCGGGTCACAACTGTTTGCTGGTGGATGCGTTGGATCTCGGTGACGATCTGCGCATCGGTATCCAGGACAACGCCCGCAGGTGCCGCGGGAAATGCCGCATGCGTTGGCGTGCTCGAATGGCAGGTCGTACAGCGATCGTGAACGATCGCCCGGACATCGTCAAAAACAACAGCTTCACCAGACGCCGCGCTCGTCCTTGGCGTTATGAGAGCCGCAACGCCAGCAAGTAAAACAAAAGCGATGATAATCGGTACGGGTGATGCCTTGCCTTGATGGCGCGCAACAAAGTAAACACGAATCAATGCACCAGCGAGTGCGATCGCGATCAGGATTGCCCAATTGTATTCATGGCTGTAGGTCATCGCGTAATGGTTGCTCGTCATGACGAACAGGACCGGCAACGTAAAGTAGGTGTTGTGCACCGAACGCTGTTTTGCGCTAATGCCCAGCTTGGGATCGGGTGCTTCGCCCCGCTCAGCCGCACTGATCATTTTTCGTTGGCCAGGAATGATCACAAAAAATACGTTCGCGACCATGATCGTGCCGAGTACGACGCCGAAATGGATGTACGCACCCCGACCGCTGAATAACTGGCACAGACCCCATGCAAGCAGCGACACAAGCACGAATAAAACACCACCAAACACGTTCTCATTAGCGCCGAGAGGCGACTTGCACAGCAGATCATAGACAAGCCAGCCACCGACAATAAACGCCGCGGCAATTGAAATCGCAGTCAGCGGCGACAGCTGCGCAATCATGGGGTCGATCAGGTAGACCTCAGCACCATACCAATAGATGAGAACCAGCAGAAACATGCCTGACATCCACGTCCAGTAGGCCTCCCACTTGAACCAGTGCAGAGATTCAGGAATGACACGCGGTGCAGCGTGGTATTTTTGTGCGTGGTAAAAGCCGCCGCCGTGCACAGACCAGACTTCGCCGCTGACACCTTTCTCGTCGTCGGCCGACAGTTGCGGTGCCTCGAGATGATTGTCCAGCCAAATGAAATAAAAGGATGAGCCAATCCATGCAATGCCGGTGATGAAATGCAGCCAGCGCGCAAGCAAATTGAGCCAGTCGAAAATGTAGGCTTCCATGTTATTTATTTTTGTGGAGTGGATGGACGTTGTCAGGATACAGCGTACTGACTCCACGCACCGCACGATTGTATGCTTGCAGAACTTCGGCCGCTGCTGCCACAGCGATCTCGGCTGGCTTCTTGCCACTTATGCCATCGACACCGATCGGGCAGATAAGTTGGTCAATGATCTCCTGTCGCATACCCTGAGATCGATAACGTTTTTCGAAGCGTCGCCGTTTTGATTTCGAGCCAATCAAACCACAATACGCGGCATCGCCGCGCCGCAGGACCCGATCGCAGATTTCGAAGTCGAGCGCGTGGCTGTGAGTCATGACAAGATAAAAACTGTTTGACGGCATCGCGGCGACTTCAAGTGATGGATCAGTACTCTCGATCGTCCGCACATTCGACGCGGTACCGCGGAAAATGTTTCGACGGCTGTCGATCCAGCGAATATTGCTGTCGAGCGCGGACATGCACCGCACGACTGCGGATCCAACATGCCCCGCACCGAACACCGCAATATTCAGGTCGCTGCCGACGACAGGTTCAAGAAACCAGCGGTCATCGCGTTGCGCCGGCTGGCCACTTGCAAGACTGTCACGCGCCCGTCTGACAATGACACTTACCGTGTCGCCATCCACCAGACCGAAAGTGCCTGCAGCCGTAATGATAAATTTGTCGGCGGTCTCACGCAGGTCTGTGCAGATAACGGCGGGCTCGCGCTGTCCGTGCAGCGCCCTGAGATCGCGCAGCCAGCCCGGCAAGCCACTGGCCATTGGTTCGAACAGTACGTCCACGACGCCACCACAGCATTGGCCCATCGACGTGCCGAGCGGAAATGTTCGCATGGTCCGGCTTACGTCATCGCCGAGCATGTCACATGCAATGTGTGTGCATTGGTATTCGAGCTGGCCGCCGCCGATTGTGCCAAGAGTGTCCGCAACCGTCACAATCATCTTGGCGCCGACTTCACGCGGCGCAGACCCCCGAATGCCGGCGACCGTTACCACAACGACGCGTTCGCCCGCAGCCGTCAAATCGGCAAGCTCGTCGATCCACTCGTTCATGAATCGAGCCCCTCGACCGCCCGCAGGACCGCCTCAGGTGTCGCGGGTGCCTGCAGGTCGGGTAATGGCCGGTCAGCGCACGCTATTGCATCGCGAATCGCATGAAACACCGAAAAACAGAGCATCAGTGGCGGCTCGCCGACAGCTTTCGACCGGTAGATTGTGTCTTCGCGATTCGCCGCGTTCTCGAGGAGCTCTACGCGAAAGTCCGTCGGCAAGTCGGAACAGGTCGGGATTTTGTAGGTAGAAGGTGCATGAGTCTTGAGTTCACCCGCCTCGTTCCACCACAGTTCTTCTGACGTTAGCCAGCCTACGCCCTGGATAAACCCTCCCTCAACCTGGCCCATATCGACAGCCGGGTTCAGCGAGTCACCGCAATCGTGCACGATATCTACACGGATCACGCGGTGCTCACCCGTCAGTGTGTCGACGACGACCTCTGACACAGCAGCCCCGTAAGCAAAATAGAAGAACGGCCGACCGCTGAACGTTTCGCGATCGTAATGAATCTTTGGCGTCTTGTAGAAGCCGATTGCCGACAAAGACACGCGATCGAACCACGCGAGTTGCACGAGCTCGGCAAAGCTCAACGTCGAATCACCGACGTGGACTGCATTCAACCGAAAGTCGATAGCGCCCTCCGCTACCGCAAAATGTCGCGCCGCGAATGCCGTGAGTCGCCGCCGAATTTTGGCTGCAGCGATTTGCGCCGCCTTGCCGTTCATGTCGGAACCGCTCGATGCCGCTGTTGCCGACGCATTGGGTACTCTGCTCGTGTCCGACGCATTCAGTCGAATGTTGTCGATACCGATGCCAAGCTCATCGGCAACAACCTGAGCAACCTTGATAAACAGCCCCTGCCCCATTTCAGTACCGCCATGATTCAAGTGCACACTGCCATCCTTGTACACATGTATGAGCGCGCCTGCCTGGTTGAGGTGTGTTGCCGTGAATGAAATTCCGAACTTAACGGGAGTCAGTGCAATGCCGCGCTTCAGGATCAGGCTCGTCGCATTGAATTCCCGAATTGCCTTGCGGCGCTCAATATAGTCAGCATCCACCTCAAGTTTGTCGACGATGTCGGCAATGATGTTGTCTTCAATTTTTTGCTCATACTGGGTGACATCGCGTTCGCCGACGCCATAGAAGTTTCGCCTGCGAACTTCGAGCGGATCCATGTCGAGCGTACGAGCAATATCGTCGATTGCGTATTCGATCGCGAACATACCCTGTGGGCCGCCGAAGCCGCGAAACGCAGTGTTCGATACGGTGTTGGTTTTGCAACGGTGCGACAAAATGTGAACATCTTCGAGGTAGTAAGCGTTATCGCAATGAAACATTGTGCGATCGTTGATCGGCCCCGACAGGTCAGCCGAGATGCCACAACGGGACGCGAAC
>JADFKA010000330.1 GCA_022565135.1 Pseudomonadota bacterium | reverse complement strand
GATCGCAGATGCTCAAGTACCATGTGCAGACCTCGGGACGCAGCCTGCACGCACAGGAAATCAGTTTCAATGACATTCGAACGACATTGCAGGCTTTGTATGCACTGTTCGACAATTGCAACAGCCTGCACACCAACGCGTTCGACGAGGCGGTTACGACACCCACTGAACAGTCAGTGCGTCGTGCCGTTGCGATCCAGATGATTATTTCCCGGGAGCTTGGCCTCAATTTTTGCGAAAACCCATGGCAGGGGTCGTTCATCATCAACGAACTCACTGAGCTTGTTGAAGAGGCGGTCTACCAGGAATTCGAGCGCATCTCGGATCGTGGAGGCGTTCTCGGCGCAATGGATACTATGTATCAGCGCGGCAAGATTCAGGAAGAAAGTATGGTCTACGAAAGCAAGAAACATGACGGTTCATTGCCGCTGATCGGTGTCAATACATTCTTGCCCAAGGCGGGTCAGGAAGACGAAATTCACGAACTCGAGCTCATTCGCTCGACGAACGCTGAGAAACAGGACCAGATTCGACACGTGCAGGAATTTCACCAAACGCATGCCGACGAAGCCGCGACTTCGATCGCGAAGTTGCAAGACGTTGCCCGCGAACGTGGCAATGTATTTACTGAGCTCATGGAGACAGTAAAGTCGAACTCGCTG
Source organism: Pseudomonadota bacterium (assembly GCA_022565135.1). Lineage (GTDB taxonomy): Bacteria > Pseudomonadota > Gammaproteobacteria > Steroidobacterales > Woeseiaceae > UBA1847. The sequence continues at coordinate 1,347 of JADFKA010000330.1, read as the reverse complement.
GGACAGATATCAGCGGCCCTGTACGAAGTCGGCGGCGAGTACCGCCGCAACATGTGAGAAACCGTTGATGAGCGACATGATCAAGTACGCACAAGACGATGCCGTCGCGACGATCACGATCAATCGACCCGACTCGATGAACGCGTTTACGAGCGAGATGTCACTCGAGTTGCAACTGGCGCTGGAAAAGGCGGGCAACGATACGTCGGTTCGCGTGGTGGTTTTGACCGGTGCAGGTCGTTGCTTTAGTGCCGGAGCCGACCTCAAGAGCGGGTTCGAAGGTCGGCCCGTAAGTGGCAAACTGCAGTTTGAGTACCGACCGGTCATAACGGCAATCATGATGATGCCAAAGCCAGTTATCGCGGCAATTCCGGGTTCGGCCGCAGGCATCGGCATGTCCGTCGCACTGTCTTGCGACCTGTTGATCATGGCAGACGATGCGTTCCTGTTGTCACCGTTTACAACGATTTCGCTGCTACCGGATGGCGGCCTGAACTGGTTGCTGGTTCGGCAGCTGGGGTATAGGCGCGCGTTTCAGCTCAGCGTCGAGTCGGAGCGCATTGGTGCGCAGCAATGCGTCGATCTTGGGCTTGCCAACAGAGCCGTTCCGGCAGATGAATTGCAAAGTGCTGCGTACGATTGGGCCAAGCGCATCTCGACGCGAGCGCCGTTGTCACTGGCTGCAACCAAGAGGGCAATGCGCCATGCGGCCGACCATGACTGGGCAAGCTCGTTCGATCTTGAGGCGGAGTTGCAGAGTGAGTTGGTGGGCAGCGAAGACAACATTGAGGGCGTGCGGGCGTTTTTTGAAAAGCGCGCACCCGAGTTCAAGGGCAAGTAAGGTCGCTGCCGACAGCGAATATTACTGAGACGTAGACAATGGACAGGACAATCTTCGACGAAGAACATGACATGTTCCGCGATGCGGTGCGAAATTTCATGATCAATGAAATCAAACCGCACAGCGATAAATGGCATGCGCAGGGCATCGTCGATCGCGAGGCCTTTTTAAAGGCCGGAGAGCAGGGCCTGCTGCTGATGTGGGCCGATGCGGCTTATGGCGGGGCGGGCGTCAGCGACTTTCGCTATGAACAGATCTTGATTGAGGAGAACGCGCGTCACGGCGATGCAGGTTTTTTCATGACGCTGCATAGCCGGCTGGTCGGGCCTTACATCGGCGAGCTGGGTACGGACGAGCAGAAGGCACGCTGGCTGCCGAAGTGCGTGTCGGGCGAGACCATTCTGGCGGTCGCCATTACCGAGCCGGGAGCGGGTAGCGATGTCGCGGCCATCCGTACGCGCGCAGAGGATAAAGGCGACCACTATCTTCTGAACGGATCGAAGACG
>JADFKA010000042.1 GCA_022565135.1 Pseudomonadota bacterium | reverse complement strand
ACAATCATCGTCTTATTGCTCACGGGCATTCTTGCAGCGAACTTTGTTGGGCGCAGTGTCGTTGGTGGTTGGGAATCATTGTTGGAACGTATCCCGGTTGTGCGCTCGATTTATTCGGCGGCAAAGAATTTTACTGAAATTGTGTTTTCGGATTCGGGCAACGCATTCAAAAAGGTCTTGCTCGTTGAGTACCCACGCAAGGGGATTTACACCTTGACCTTCCAGACGGCGACCAGCATGGGTGAGGTGGCGGGGCGTACTGGCGAGGACGTGGTCTGCTGCTTCGTGCCGACCACGCCAAACCCAACGTCAGGATTCTTGATCGTAGTGCCGAAGAAGGATGTCATCGAGCTCGATATGTCCGTTGATGCAGCCGCGAAAATGGTGATGTCGCTGGGTGTCGTCGTCCCGACGTGGACGAAAGAGCAGACCGCGGAATTGCCATTGAAGGCGCCCGAAGAGTGACGGCGACCGCGGTGCTTATCAACGGCAGTAAAGCGCAGCGCAGCGAGCCATGACGGCGATAAGTGCCACGGTCGCCGTTACATACAGTTCAGGTGGGGCGGCGGCTTCCGCAGTTGTATATTCACGATCCACCCCTTACCATTCCGCCTCTTTTTTCAGACGAGTCTCGCGAATTTCATGATGCGTAGCCATTATTGCGGACAAATTGATGAATCGCTGATTGGCGAGGAGATCTCGGCCTGCGGCTGGGTACACCGGCGGCGCGATCACGGTGGCGTGATCTTCATCGATCTGCGCGATCGGGAGGGCTTGCTGCAGATCGTTTTCGATCCGGACCGGCCCGATATATTTGCCGACGCCGAACGAATTCGCGGCGAGTATGTTCTGGCGGTTAAGGGTATGGTTCGACGGCGCCCCGAGGGCACAATCAACCCGAACATGAAGACGGGGCAAGTGGAAGTGCTCGCGTATGAGCTCGATATCCTGAATCGTTCTGCGACACCGCCGTTTCACCATGACGAACATGCGAACGAAGAGCTGCGTCTCCAGTATCGATACCTTGATCTTCGCCGTGAGCAGATGCTCGGCAATCTGCGTCTACGTCACCAGGTGACGATGGCGATGCGTAACTACCTCGATAACAATGGGTTTATCGATGTTGAGACGCCCATGCTGACGCGCGCGACGCCCGAAGGCGCACGCGACTACATTGTTCCAAGCCGCACGCATGCGGGCAAGTTTTTCGCATTGCCACAGTCGCCGCAGATCTTCAAGCAATTGCTAATGATGTCGGGACTGGATCGCTACTATCAGATTGTGCGTTGCTTCCGTGATGAAGATCTGCGTGCTGACAGGCAGCCCGAATTTACGCAGCTCGATGTCGAGATGAGCTTCATTGATGAGGAAGACGTGATCGGGGCGATGGAAGAACTGATGCGGCATCTTTATAAGCAAGTTCTTGATGTTGAATTGCCATCGCCGTTTCCGCGCATGAGCTACGCGGACGCGATGCACGATTACGGCTCCGACAAGCCCGATCTGCGCATCGACCTCAAGCTCGTCGAAGTCGCTGATCTCATGGATGCGGTCGACTTCAAGGTATTCGCCGGGCCAGCCAGCGACCCCGAGGGCCGCGTCGCGGCACTGTGTTTGCCGGGTGGCAACAGTCTGACGCGCAAAGAGATCGATGACTATACGGCTTACGTTGCGCGATACGGTGCAAAGGGCCTCGCCTATATCAAGGTGAATGATGTTGACGCGGGTCGCGACGGCCTGCAATCACCGATACTCAAATTTCTACCCGATGATGCAGTAACCGGGATCTTAAAACGCACGGGCGCGAAATCGGGTGACCTGATTTTCTTTGGCGCGGACAAGGCACGTGTCGTCAACGACGCACTGGGCGCCTTGCGTGTCAAGATCGGTGCGGACTGCAATCTCATTGCTGAGGGCTGGTCGCCGCTTTGGGTCGTCGAATTTCCGATGTTTGAAAAAGACGCTCAAACCAAGCGATGGAATGCACTGCATCATCCGTTCACGGCGCCATCGGTTGACGATGCCGACGCTCTCGTATCTGATCCCGGCACCGCCCTGTCGCGTGCCTATGACCTGGTGATCAACGGTTCCGAAATTGGCGGCGGCTCGATTCGTATTCACGATCGGGCCATGCAGTCGGCTGTATTCGACCTTCTGGACATCAGCAAGGATGAGGCTGAAGAGAAGTTCGGTTTCCTGTTGCGCGCGCTTGAGTATGGATGCCCTCCGCACGGTGGCATCGCGTTCGGTCTGGACCGCATCGTTATGCTTATGGCAGGCGCCGACAGTATTCGCGACGTCATCGCATTTCCCAAGACTCAAACTGCAAGCTGTCCTCTGACCAATGCGCCGAGCGAAGTCTCGGCAGAGCAGCTCAAGGAAACCGGCATTCGCGTGCGGATTCCGCGCACTGAGTAGGCACGCACACTGCCCGCAAATGCCCCGCAGCCACCGCCGCCCTGTATCCGTTCTCATTGTTGTGCACACAGATGACGGCCGCGTTTTGTTGCTGCATCGCGCAAAGCTCTTCAATTTCTGGCAGTCGGTGACAGGCAGCTTGCAGCAGAAGGAAGCACACGCCGAAGCTGCAGCGCGTGAGTTGTTCGAAGAAACCGGACTGACGAACGAGGGCATCCTCGAATACTCGGGCGTCAGCCGTCAATTTCTTATCGATCCGCGCTGGAGGCAACGGTTCGCGCCCGGTGTGGTGGAAAATGTTGAGTTTGAATGGCGTTATCGGTTGCCACAGACAGTGGCTATCACTTTGAACACGAATGAACATTCGGACTACTGTTGGTTGCCAGTTGCTGAAGCCGTCGAGAAAGTCTGGTCGTGGACCAATCGTGATGCACTCAAGGCGCTAGCTCTATGAGCTCGATCGATACCGTTATTTGCACGCATGGATTCTGGTCGCATGGCGTCGGCATGTACCTGATCAAGCGACGGCTCGAGAGGGAGTACGGCATGCGTGCGCTGCTGTTCAGCTACCAGTCCGTTCGTGGAACTCTCGATGAGAATGCCGCTGCACTCGCTAGCTTTATTCATGAGCAGGGACTGACTGGCGTACACATTATCGGGCACAGCCTTGGCGGGGTGGTGGCACTGCGCATGCTCGCCAATGATGCGACCGCCGTACCCGGGCGCGTCGTTTGCCTGGGCTCACCGCTGTGCGGGTCGCGCGCTGCGGACGTCCTTAGCCGGCAAGACTGGGCCGAAGCGATTCTGGGTCGATCGCTGACTGAGGGCGTCATTAACGCAGCGGCAAATGACTGGGCCAGTCATGTCTGCGAGCACCGAGAGATCGGCATCATTGCCGGTACAGTGCCGTTGGGTTTCGGCCAGTTCGTCGCCGACTTCGACGAGCCTAACGATGGCACGATCGCCGTATCCGAAACCCGACTTGAGGGCGCCACTGATCACCTCGTAATGGAAGTCAGCCACAAGGGCATGCTGGTGTCGAATGATGTCACGGATCAAGCGGCTGCGTTTCTCAGGCGCGGTGAATTCCTCAGAGAAAACCCCGCTTGACGGAATGTCATACCAGGTCTCAGGTGTCCTACCTTCACTTAATACCCCATGCGCTCAGTTAGGGTACCTGAGACCTGGTATTTCGACGTACGAACTGTAGGCGGTGTCCTTGGCGTGGAATACCGTCGGCGCTATTCACCCGGTATTATGTTCCGGGACCCGGCTCTTACAGATCCTTGAGTTCGTACAGCGCGTCCAGTGCCTCACGGGGCGTCATTGAGTCCGGATTCAGTGCATCGACAGCGTTAACCAAGGCGTCGTCGGATTCCGCAGCTTCGACGGTTAGTGGCAACTGCGTCTGGGGGCTTGCGTCGTGTTCAAGCTGCAAGGCCTCAAGCACTTTCAGGTAGCTCTGCGCACGTCGAATGACTTCTTTGGGCACACCGGCCAATGCCGCGACCTGTAAGCCGTAACTCTGGTTGGCGGATCCGGGTTTGACGGCATGCAGGAACACGAGTTGCCCGTCGTGTTCGGTCGCATCCAGATGTACGTTGCTGCAACCCGGCAGTTCCTGGGCCAGCGCGGTGAGCTCAAAATAGTGTGTTGCAAATAATGTAAATGCTTTAGCCGTTTCACCCATGTAATGTGCGGCAGCCCAGGCCAGCGACAGCCCGTCGAAGGTGCTTGTGCCGCGGCCGATTTCGTCCATGAGCACCAGGCTTTGTTCGGTCGCATTGTGCAGAATCGTCGCTGTCTCTGTCATTTCGACCATGAAGGTTGAGCGTCCCCCCGCAAGATCATCGGATGCGCCGATACGCGTAAAGATTCTGTCGATCGGGCCGATACGCAGGCTCTCGGCGGGGACGAAACTGCCGATGTGCGCAAGGATGACAATGAGCGCCGTTTGCCGCATGTAGGTTGATTTGCCGCCCATATTCGGTCCTGTGATCACGAGCAAACGCTGTCTGACTCCCAGTGACAGGTCGTTGGCAACAAACGGTGAATCGATGACTTGTTCGACCACGAGGTGTCGTCCGCCTTCGATTTCAATACACGGTGCGCGGGCAATATCGGGCTTTGATAGATTCAAGGAGTCCGCGCGTTCGGCAAAGCAGGCCAATACGTCGAGTTCGGCCACGGCAGCCGCAGTCTGTTGCAGTTCGGCAAGCACCTCGAGCAGTTGATCAAGGAGTTCTTCGTATAAAGTCTTTTCTCGTGCGAGCGCGCGTTCCCTGGCGCTGAGCACCTTGTCTTCAAACTCCTTGAGTTCAGGCGTTATATATCGCTCGGCGTTCTTCAGCGTCTGACGGCGAACGTATTCGACAGGTGCTTTGCCAGCCTGCGCCTTGCTGATCTCGATGTAATAGCCGTGTACGCGGTTGTAGCCGACTTTAAGTGTCGCAATTCCAGTACGTTTTTTCTCGCGAGCTTCCAGGTTCAGCAGATACTGATCGGCGTTGGCGGCAATCGCCCTGAGGTCGTCAAGATCGTCGTCGTAACCGTCGGCGATGACGCCGCCGTCACGAATCAACATTGGCGGTTGGTCGATGACCGCTTTCGACAATAATTCGTGCTGCCGACGGTGCTCGCCAATTCGCTGACTCAAATCGTGTAATTGTGGCGATTCGAGCTCGGCGATCTGTCGTCGCAGATCCGGTAAGCGCGACAGGGCTGCAGCTAATTGACGCAAATCGCGCGGCCGTGCTGAGCGCAGCGCCACGCGCGACAGGATTCGCTCAGTGTCGCCAACGCCATTGATTAGAGTTTGCACAGTGGCAACGATGCCTTTAATCAGCATCGTTTCGATCGCCTGGTAGCGGCCGCGCAAAACCGCGGTATTGCGTAACGGTCGTTGGATCCAGCGGCGCAGCATGCGCGATCCCATCGGACTCCGGCAGTGATCCATAATGCCGGCAAGCGTGTGCTCGTGATGGCCGCTCAGCGATTTTTCGAGTTCGAGATTGCGTCGCGTCGGGCCGTCCATGATGATGGCATCCTCACGCCGCTCGGCCACGATCGACTGCAGGTGGGGCAGCGACGCTTTCTGCGTATCGTTAACGTATTGCAACAACGCGCCCGCTGCCGCAATGCCGGTCGAACAGTCCTCGCAGCCGAATCCGCTTAGATCGCGAGTCCCGAACTGTGCGCAAAGCAATCGTGTTGCACTGTCCAGTTCAAAGTGCCAGGGCGGTCGTCGCGTAACGCGAACATCTTTCTTGATGGTGTCGCCAAGTGGCTGGTCTTCATCAACGATGAGTTCGGCGGGCCGCAATCGTTCGATTTCGCCCAGTGCCGCGTCAATGTCCGGGACTTCGGTCAACAGGAACCGGCCGCCAGCCAAATCGAGCCAGGCAATGCCGATGCGGTTGCGGTCCGCGAATATCGACGCAACGAGATTGTCGCGTGCTGCAGCGAGCAGGGCTTCGTCGGTGAGCGTGCCGGGCGTAACGATGCGCATGACCTTGCGTTCAACGGGCCCTTTGCTGGTCGCCGGGTCTCCGATCTGCTCACAAATTGCGACCGACTCGCCTTTGCGCACAAGCTTGGCCAGATAGCCTTCGATGGCGTGATACGGGACTCCGGCCATCGGGATTGGATTGCCGCCCGACTTGCCGCGCGATGTCAGCGTGATGTCGAGCAATGCCGCTGCGCGCCTCGCGTCGTCGAAGAAAAGCTCATAAAAGTCACCCATTCGATACAACACGAGCATATCCGGGTACTCAGCCTTGATAGCCAGGTACTGCCGCATCATCGGTGTGTGGACTGGAGAGACTGCTGCTGTCATTTTAAGTTGAGATTAGGGCTGCTAATCTTAATTCTAAAGAGTGCACTTGTTGGAGCCCGCCATGCGGGCGATTCTTTACCGATGAAAATACTGCATGTCGAAACCGGACGCCATCTTTATGGTGGTCCACAGCAGGTGATCTACCTGGTCTCGGCGCTACTCAAACGTGGTCACGACTGCACGCTCATCTGCCCACCTGAGTCAGGTATCGATGCAGCCGCGCGCGCAGCGCGCATCCCGGTTCGCAACTTATTTTGTGCGGGCGATCTCGATTTGCCGTTCGCTTATCGACTTGCGCAGTACCTGCAGGCATCGAACCCGGACCTGGTGCATTGTCATAGCCGGCGCGGTGCCGACATTCTGGGCGGCATGGCCGCGAGCTTCGCCGACATTCCGGCCGTTGTGTCGCGGCGCGTCGATAATACCGAGATGCGGCTCATGGCTGCGCTCAGATATCGCCCATTCACGAAAATCATCGCCATCTCCGCGGCGATCGCTGCCGTACTGCGTGAGCGGGGCGTCGATGACGAGCGTATTGAAGTCATACGCAGCGCTGTCGATACGGAAGCAGTCGCGAATACTGCCGACTGCGATGCTTTTCGCGCCGAATTCGACATACCCGCCGATGCCTTTGTGATTGCCGCAGCGGGTCAGCTTATTCCGCGCAAAGGGCATCGCTACCTGCTTCAAGCCGCCGCCGACCTGCAGCATCATCGGCAACTTCGCGTGATCTTGTTTGGTGAAGGGTATCTGGCGAATCAGTTGCGCTCCCAGGCGGCATCGCTGGGTCTTGGCGACACAGTCCAGTTCGCCGGGTTTCGTGCTGACCTGGATGAATACCTGGGTTGTTTCGATCTGTTCGTGCACCCGGCGCTGGCCGAAGGCCTGGGTGTCGCAACACTCAAGGCGGCCGCGGCGGGCGTCGCGGTTGTGGGCTTCAACGCCGGCGGCTTGTCGGAGGCTGTCGCTGACGGGGAGACCGGTATTCTGGTTGCCGCGGAGAATGTCGAAGCACTGCGCATTGCGATTGCAACGATGATTGATAATGATGGGCTTCGACAGAAATATGGCGCAGCGGGTCGCAAACGGATGCAAAATGAGTTTTCGATCGATACGATGGTCGATAAGCACCTCGCACTCTACGAGTCTGTATTGAATGGCTGACCACGAAGCGATCAAGGAATTGGCCCAGGCGCTGGTCAGCGAGTTGTCATCGGCGAGCAAGGCCGTAACAACGGCCGAATCCTGCACAGGAGGCTGGATAGCCAAGGCGATTACCGATGTATCCGGCAGTTCCGCATGTTTTGCCTATGGCATCGTCTGCTACAGCAATGGCGCCAAGGAATCACTGCTCGGCGTGCAGAATCAGACGCTTATCGACCACGGCGCGGTTAGCGAAGCTGTTGTCATGGAAATGGCCGAAGGTGCGCTCAATCTAAGCGGGGCCGATATCGGCGTTTCGGTCAGCGGCATCGCCGGTCCGGATGGTGGTAGCGAGGCAAAGCCCGTCGGCACGGTCTGGTTCGCCTGGGCCGTAAGAAAAGGCTCCCGCGTCGATACCGAGGCAATTTGCCAGCATTTTACCGGCGACCGCGATCTTGTGCGTGAACTCGCCGTCGTACACGCGTTGCAAGGCGTGCGGGAGCGCATCGAGTCATGACCGTCAAGGCTCTGATGATTCGAATACTGGTGCTGGTCCTGGCTGTAGCGTTGTCTGCCTGTGAAAAGTCATCGTTACCAGCAGAGTCGCGTGAAAAACTGACGCGCGATGAAATGTTGGCAGCTGGCTCGGCGGATGCCGGACCTATCCTGAACGAGTTTTTCCTGCCGTCCAAGGGTGCCACGGATGCGCGGCACGAGCTTGCAGGACAACTGCGTCTCCGTTCATCGGTGATGCGAACGGAACCCGCGGTCATCGAGCCGGCCACTATTGCGGGTAAACGAACGCAGCTTTTTCCGGCGCTCGCCGTCCTTTTCCTGAGTCACGACGGTTACCTGATCCCGGTAGAACGGGATATTTCATTCTCGCCCGACGATGCAAGCTTCTGGCAAATTCAGGTCTCGCCGGGCCGGGTGTGGTCGGAGGCTGGCGATGGCGACATGTCGCGGGCGTCATTCCCTTTCATATTGACGAGCAATATCGAAAACGAAACTTACAACGGTGTGGCCACGTTCCTGTATGACGGTACGCAGGTCTCTTATCTGCGCTACTAGGTTGTGCAGCAACTCTCGCCCTATTTTGTGCAAACCTGGTTTGTCGCATCGGGCCACGTGGCCGCAACATTCACCGAGATGGATATCGTCGGCAGTGACGCCATCATCGAGGATTTCAGGCAGGAGCTGGCGGCACGAATACCATGGGACCCGTGGGAAAACTTTGCAGCAAAGGTCGGCCGGGACGCGTTGAGCGAATTCGATTCATCCATTGAGCCGGACAAGTTTATCGTCAGCGGCCTGATTACATCGGATGAAGTATTCGTCCGTTTCAGTCCAACGCCATACGGCCCATATCCATATCCGCAAGAGATGCGACACGGAATCTGGTCGATCACGAAGTCGGCTGCAGGTCTGGTGGCCACGTTGCGTCTGGCGCAGAAGTATGGCGATCAAATATTCGATCTTCGCATCAGGGATCTTCTTGAATTCACGGCGGAGCATGATGGTTGGGACGAGGTCACAATCGGACACCTGGTGAGCATGGCTACCGGAATCGGTGCCGGCAGCGAAAACATTGATCCGAACCACATTAGCGATGGCTATATTATCGCTGACCAGGACGCCTACGATGCCTGGTATCTGGCCCCGGGACTCGAGGAAAAACTCCAGTACGTTTTTCGCCAGTCAAACCATCCCTGGGGACCCGGAGAGCATGTCCGTTACCGCGACCGCGACATATTTCTGCTGGCGGCTGCGCTCAGTAGTTTGCTTAAACAAAAAGAAGGCGATGATGCGAATCTCTGGACCATGCTGGTCGACGAGGTGTACACGCCGATTGGTATCCGCCACATGCCGGCGAACTTCACCAAAGAACCCGGCGGCGACGCCGGCATACCACTCCTGGCCTGGGGCCTGTACATGACCATTGACGATATCGTGAAGCTCTCGCGGTTGATCCAGAATAATGGCGAACACAATGGACAGCAGATCCTGAGTTCTGCGAAACTTGCCGAGGCCCGGTATCTGACGGACGTTCGTGGTCTGCCGACGGGCGCCAGCAACATCTTCGGTGACAAGAGCTACCACATGACATTCTGGCATGAACCGTATACGACGCCGGCCGGGTCGCACTACTGGGTCCCTGAAATGCATGGCTGGGGGGGCAACGTCATTGCCATCATGCCGAACGGCACCACCGGTTTCCGGATCGGCAACGGTGGCTATGCGGAATTCGAACAGATGATCAGTGTGTCGGACAAATTCATGTCTTTCGACAGGGAGCGTATGGAGTAATGGCAAACAAGACCCTGTTTTTTGCTCTATGGCCCGACACTCGGCAACGTGATCGCATGCGCGATTTCATCTCGCCGCTGGCCAAGCTCGTCGAGGGGCGCGCCGTCGATCGTCGTGAATGGCACGTGACGCTCGCCTACATCGGCGAATTTCCCGAAGAGCGTGTTGACGAGCTGCTTGAGGCGAAGCAGGACATCACGATGGAACCATTTCGACTGCGCTTTGACCGCCTCGAATTCTGGCCGCGGCCGAAAATTGCTGCGCTGGTGCCGCCGACGATTCCGCCCGACCTGGACCGGCTTGTCGAAAGTCTCAAGGGCAAGATCTTTGCCGCTGGCATCGAGTCAGCGCAACGGGTTTACCGTCCGCACGTCACGGTCGTGCGCAATGCCCGACAATTCGAAGCGCAGCGATTGGCGCAGTCGGCCATGATCGAGTGGTC
>JADFKA010000329.1 GCA_022565135.1 Pseudomonadota bacterium | reverse complement strand
GGTGCGCCGATCATCGGCAGGCGCAAGCGGCCGTCCAGTGCTGCCGGTAATCCCATTAGATACTCCAGGTGTGTTGCTTACTTCTCAAGTATGAAGCTCATTTCGCACTCGGCGACCAGACCATCATCAGCAGCACGACGAGCTTCGCCTTTGAGCACCACTAGTCGGCGGCGTTCGTTTACGATCCAGCCTTTGAGCTTAAGTTTTTCGCCAACAGCGCATTGCTGCCGGTAACGCACCTCGCAACGAGCCGTATGTGCTTTACGGCCTTGTTGGTAAAGAATATTTGCGGTGACGTCGTCAAGTGCAGAGTAGATGATGCCGCCATGCACTGTATTTTTGAAACCGACGTGATTTTCGTTGGGCGTGAACTCGGCAGTACAAACATCACCATCGACATGGAATTCGATCTGCAGTCCTATTGGGTTGTCCACCCCACAGGCAAAACACATCGGTGCAGCTTCAAGCTCTTCGGACATTGGCGATTGTCTCAGGGTACCTGTTGTTCTATCGACAGCTTGATCTTGTCATTCTCAGCGGGCCTTACGATCTGCGACCCGAACCAGTCCCCTGACTGCGCTATAGGCTGGCCGGACACTGACACACGCGCGACAATCTCGAATTCAGCAAACGCTGACAACGTCCGTCCAGGGATCATCGAGTCACTGTCGCCAAGTCCGACAACATCGGGTAACTCTGACAACAGTCGTCGCGTAACGGCAATAGGCGGCGACGGCTGTGACGGATCACGCGCGATAATGAATACGGTTGCTTCAAGCGGCAGCGATGCCGCCACCGACTCCGGCACCGATATTTCTGCGCTGATGACGATGTCCGGGCGCACATCGGCTTGCAACGATACTCCACGCCACTCAGCAATGCGTTGCTCGAGGACATGCAAAATTTCTGCCGGTGGATTCAAACCAACCAGGATTTCCCAGCGATCGGCCGCCAGTTCCTTGTCGTCGCGATTAAGAGCGCCGATGCCGCCGTAAAACAGTGCGGTTGCGTTATTGGGTTCGAGTGCAAGTGCACTTTCAAAAAGCGCCGACGTCCGACCCTCGATGCGGCTGTTGCCGCTGGCAAGAATGGCCTCGCCGAGATCGACCAGTGTCTGCGCGTTCTGCGATGACTCGAGCGCAACAGCGCGCTCATAGGCATCCACAGCGCCTGAAAAATCCTGCAGCGTCAGGTACGACCGGCCCAACATCTTCCATCCCTTGAGATCGTCAGGATTTTCCGCCAGCCGCAGCGCCAGCGATACGACCATGCCCTCGACGTCCGGCAATGTCTCGCTGCTGGACGAAACATTCGGACTGCCCGTATACGCATACAGTCCGGCGGATAACGCAACTACGGTGATAACCGCAGCCGTGACAAGCAGCGACGATCTTTGCGGCCGTCGATACAAGGGCCAGGCAACGAACATTGTCGCCAGCAAACACATAGCCGCCAACGAAACCCATAAAATCACGACATCACGCCTCTTCCGGATCCTCGTCGTCTATCGGCATCGCCATGCGGCGATGCAAGACGCGCCAGAGAATGATCGCTCCGCCGAATAGAAACAGAAACGGAGCTACCCAGAGAAACAGGGTCTTGCCACTCGTTCTTGGCCGATAGAGTGCGAACTCGCCATAGCGCGTGACCAGAAACTCGTAGATTTCATCATCGCTCTGGCCCTCGTTGAGCATGCGCCTGATTTCGCGCCGCAAGTCCGATGCGAGAAACGCATTGGAATCTTTGATGGTTTGGTTTTGACACTTGAGACAGCGCACTTCGGAAATGATTTTGTCGTATCGAGCTTGCAGCTCAGGGTCATCAAATGCCTTAGCCGCGTCAATCGCGGTCGCGGGTATCGCAAAAAAGATCAGCAGTGAAACCACCAGAAAGGATTTCATTGTTCGCCCCTCTGCGCGTTGATCAATGGCAGGAAATCCTGTTGCCAGATTGCTGGAGTCAGCGGCGCGATGTGTTTGTATATGACGATGCCATCTGCATCGACGAGAAAAGTCTCTGGCGCACCATAGACGCCCCAGTCGATGCCAAT
>JADFKA010000041.1 GCA_022565135.1 Pseudomonadota bacterium | reverse complement strand
TGACATGACATCTGCAGTGTTGAGTGATTCCCTTAATTTTCGCTCAGTCTCACCATGGTACTTGTCATAAATCGTGCCGAAGTCGAGGCGCAGCAAAGGCGCACCGAAAATTCCAGCCGTTGCCTTCGCCGCAAGACTTTTGCCACAACCCTGAATGCCGATGAGAATGATGCCCTTCGGCGAATCGAGATGGGCTGCACTATCGTCGCCGCGAAACGCGGACTTGCGTTGCGACAGCCATGTTTTCAACCGTTCCATACCACCAACATCGCGGAATCGCGTTGTGTCATATTCAAAATGAAGTGCGCCACCACGGTTGAGAAGCTCGTATTTGGCCTGCATGACACCGGGCAGATCGCTCTTGGTAATAGCGCCGTCAATATAAATGGCATTGCGCGCTAGCTGCTCAGTATCGCCATAGGTCAACCCGGCTAAATTTCGAATCAGCAGTTCATGCGCTTTTCGATCTGCTTTTACACGTGAGCCAGGATGTTCTTTTACCCACTCGTCAGCGACGCGCTTGATGATCTTGCGCCGTTCATCTTCCCCAGGCAGTGCCATCTTAAAACGGGCGCTGAAGGTCTCGAGCTCACTGGGTAACTTGACTTTATGACTCATCAGCACGATCTGTCGTGCAATTTTGCCGTAGCGGATGCATATGTCCTTCATTAGACGGACATGCACCGGATCATCAAGGAATGGATGAAAATCCAACAGCACATATATGCCGGGTTTGTCGACAGCACGAATGTGCTTCAGAAGGGTTGTCGGTTCCGAATTCAATGCCTGTGGTTCGAGCTCGATGTCGAGACGTTGCAGACCGTCGGTGACACTCCACCGAAACAGGGGCAGGTAATTCGCGCTTGCACCGGAAATCACAATTGACTGCAACATTGCCAACATGCGCGCCTCGTCCCGAGTTTCTATGACTATGATCGGGGTGCGCGATCGGAGTATGACTTCGAGATCGTGGCGTGCGCCCATCCAGTGCTCTACATTGGCTGATTATTCGGAACGATATTATGACAGCCCGGCAATTTGTCGATGCGCAGTGCGTCCGGTTTGGAACCAGTCAGTTGCTCGGCAATTTCGATAAGGGTCTGGAGTCCGATGGGTTCGCTCGACTTCCAGAGTTTTCGTACTACGTCATCCAGATTGGCATTACCGTCGCTGCTCTGGCGTATCTCATGGTCGAGGCTGGTGAGAACCGTAACAGCAAATGCCGTTGTCGCACCTGTCGATGTGCTACGGCACAGTGCCTTTACTGAAGCTGCCCATTTGGCCTGAGCCGCTTTTGCGGTCTTGTAACGAGTCGGCGATATCGTGCCGCTGCGCAGCAATAACTCGAGTGAGTAATATTCGGCCAGGCCCTCGATGATCCAGTCGAAATTCTCCGCGGCCTTGATGCCGAGTGCCAGATGCATGACCTCATGCAGGACTGTGCTGGTGGCGTTCTCGCTGATCAAGGGCCGATCGGCATGCACGAACAGCGATTGCGGGGCTGACAATCCGCCGCGCCACATCGGATCACCCGCGCTGACGATGGTTATTCGTGACGGCAGATCGGGCAGAATCCGTCCGAGCTCGGGCAGCGTCCAGTTGAGTAACGCCAGCACATCCATCCGTCGAACCGAGTTGGCCACCGGCCCGGCGACGGCGATACGAGTGCCGGCGATGGTCTCGCGGCGAACACCAATTTTCCCAATGACGATCCAGCCGCTTGGCTGATCGAATCGCCGTTCCCGGTTCCTGGCGTTAAATTGATGCCTGTCACCATAGTACTGCGTGACCACCGACCACTGGGCCGGTAGCTCGAACAGCAACAGAGTTTCGCTATGAGCACCTTTTCGTGTGCGCGTTGCCGCTCGTGGAATGATGTCTTCGGCACGAAATAATCCCCAGTCCGGACCGAGCCAGGCGTCATAACCGTTATTATTTCGCTCGTGCTCAACTTTGACACGCCAGCTTATGGTTCCACCGCTGGCAGGTGGACGCCAACGCACGGTGCCTGCATCAATCTCCAGCTCACCGTTGGCCCTGATTTCGGACACGCGGGAATCCGGCCACATCGTCATTTCTCGCAGCAATGACCTGGATTGACGCAGCTCAAGCGTTACATCAAGTGTCTGGTTCGCAGGATTGGGGTTGACCGTATACGAGATCTGATAAATCAATGGTGCGCTTGGCTGCGAGGATTCCGATGCGGGTGCACCACAGGCAGTGCACAACATGAGACACAGCAGCAGCAGTCCTTTGCACCTGGCCCCGGTTCGGACACATGCTCGCTGTCGAATTTTTGAACCTGAGATGCAGTTCATACGATATCAAGGCTCCGTCGCGTACGCTTATTGTTCTGTGTCCAAGAGTCGTTATCGCCATGATATCGCAGCCAGCCAGCTTTTTTTACAAACTGATTCTATTGGTGCTTATCGGGACGCTGGCATCGGCGTGTTCCACGCAGCAAACTATGCCGGCGTCAGTGCGCAAAGAGGGTGGTCGCATTGTTGCAGCGGCCAGCAATAGTCTGGCAGGCGAGCGAGCGGCGGCTGTCGCGCTGGAGCAACTCGGCGTTCCTTATCGTTACGGAGGGAGTGCGCCCGACGGTTTCGATTGCAGCGGGCTCGTGCATTACTCGTACGCGCGCGCGGGAATATCCGTGCCGAGAACAACGTCGACGCTGTGGGATCATGCTAAACCGGTGGACCGCCGCGACATGCGCGTCGGCGACATTCTGTTCTTTAGAATTGCCGGTAAAATGTCTCACGTCGGCATGTATATCGGTAATGATCGCTTCGTCCATGCGCCGACGACAGGCAAGGTCGTTTCGATCGGAAGTTTGCGATCGGATTACTACAGAAAAGCACTTATTCGGGCTGGCCGCCCGAGATAGGTTAAGGACACTTGCTCAGGCAGATTCGTCGTTAATTATGAACGCGCGCAAATGTCCGGCAAGGCTCTTGCAGGCTTTGGACTGTGTCCGTGCGATGAGCGGAATAGGGATGATGAGGGCCGGCAGGAACGAGGTACCGGTGACGTCGGTGGACACAGTACCAGCCGACTCCAGACCCACCAGATCCCAGACGGCCGCGTTATAGTCCGAATCTTTCTGCCACCAGGCGAATCCAAAACAACCGCCGCCGCCAGGACCCGCGGCGCATGACAGGCTGCCGCCACCCGCGACGCGCTCGGTTTCACCGTCAAGCCAGATAATGTAACGAACACCCTGCGCGGCGATTTTCTCCGCGACGCCAGGCCGTTCCATCAGCTTGGGCAGATTTTTTGTCTCCGCAGGCGCAGTGCGGGGTTCAAACCACGGGAACAGCGAATCAACAAATTCCTGGTGTGGGATGACATTCAAACCCTTGGAGCCCCTGGCAAGCGCGTTCTCGACGCAGCGGATGTACTTTTCTTCTGTCTCATTGCCAAGGTGATAGCTCTTCGCCATGATGACGACAGCCTCACCCGAATTAATACCCGTGAGTCCTTCACGCGTGTCCTCGACTCTGGATGTTATGCAGCCGCTGCTTACGAGCGTCGCTAATGCAAGGACTGCAATTTTGATCGAATGATCAGCTGGCGTCATCGTCTTCTCCTGCGTGCACCTCTTCGGTGTCGGCACCGGCCGCTATCGGCGCTTGGGCAGGCGCTGCGGTAACAGGTGTCGATGCCCCTGCGAGCGAGCTGATTAGAGTTGTATCGTCGAGTTTCATGATGATCAATGCGACGGCATCCCTCATGGCGAGTATGGCTGCTCTTTGCAGGGCTTCCGAACTACTGATCGATTTGGTCTGGCTCTTGCCATAGGCACTGACGGGCCAATTCGAGACCAGCGCACCTTCGCGATCGTAAATCTTTATTCGGTACCGTATCCAGACAGCGAAGGAGTCTGTCTTGCTCTGGTTAGGCACCGAAAATTCAAATGCATCGATGCTTGGTTCAATGAGCGCGTCGATATCGAGTAATTTTGGATCGTCGCTCGCCTGGAGAATCGTCACCTTTTCGAACATATAGCCAAATAATTGGGTGAACAGGGCCGCATTTGAATTACCAAGGTTAATCGACCATTCCTCGCGACCGTATACCTGTTCTTTGTGCACGTAATCTTTGAAATTCGCGGGCATCCGCAGGCCAATGGCAATGGGAATTTTCTCGGTCAATGGTATTGGAATCGACGGAAACTGCAGCACGACGTTCGAGCCGCAACCGGCGATCAGCCCAAGCAACAGGAACCCTGCCAGCAAATTGCGTGTCCTAGATATCAAGATGGCATATCCGGCGATGTGTCCCGATCTTGGGAGCCTTATAATCAGAGTCTCCGCATGCGGCAGAGTTCCGCTATTCATAAGCGAATTGAATTACTTGTCGCTGTAGTGTGGTAGAGCATACAGGTCAATTCGATCGACTACTTCACGAAGCGTTTCACTGGGCGTATCAGAGCCACCGTTTGCAACGATCCATGTAGTAGATCGACTTTTGAACGCGAAGACTTAAATTTGTGTCGTTTCAATAGTTTACTTAGAATTCTTAAGTTGTTTTCGACCTTATGCCTGACGCTCCAGCCGCGCCGGCCTAGTTGCCCAGCCACACGAGTGGTGGTTCTTGCATCAGCGCAACCTGTTCTCGAAGTGCAAGGACGTGATCGTCCCAATAGCGTTGCGAATCGAACCATGGGAAAGCAATCTTGAAGGCTGGATCCTCCCATCGTCGCGCGAGCCAGGCGGAGTAATGCATGATTCGCAAGCTACGCAGAGCCTCAACGAGATGCAACTCACGCGCGTCAAAGCGGCGAAACTCTTCGTAACCACCGAGGAGTGCGGCCAGTTGCGGCGATTGTTCGGCCTGGTCACCGGAGAGAAACATCCAAAGGTCCTGTATGGCCGGTCCATGTCTTGTGTCATCTAGATCGACGATATGGATCTGGTCCTCGCTGACGAGAACATTGCCTGGATGGAAGTCGGCATGTATGCGCAGATAAGCACTCGATCCGGCTCGCTCGTAACAAGCCTCAATGCCGTCCAGGACCATTTTCGCAACGCCTTCGTAGGCCGGGAGCAAATCGGCAGGAATGAAATCATGTTCAAGCAAGTATTCGCAAGACGCTGTGCCATAACTGTCGATGTCAATAGTCGGCCGGTCACTGAAGTCGCTAAGTTCTCCAATGAGATGAATTCGTGCCACGAAGCGACCCAGCTGCCGCAGCAGCTCGTAATTATCGAGATCGGGCGATCGACCACCGCGGCAGGGGTAAACGGCGACTCGGAATGGTCCCGACAGGTGCAATGTGGTTCCGGAAATTTCCAGCGGCGCCACCACAGGTAGCTCTGCTGTCGCAAGTTCAATCGTAAAATGATGTTCCTCAAGAATGGCGTCGTCACTCCATCGCCCTGGGCGATAGAATTTCGCGACGATCGGCGAATTGTCTTCGATACCCACCTGGTAGACTCGATTCTCGTAGCTGTTTAGCGCCAGAAATCGCCCATCGCAGCGAAATGAGAGGCTCTCAAGAGCGTGGAAGATATGTTCTGGTTGCAGCTGCAAGTACGCCAGGGCAGCAGTGTCACCCGTATTTTTCATGAGCAAGTCACTGCATGTGACACCTATGGATTGTCATTGGACGCATCTTGCGGGTCGATTGCATTAGAGGCAACATTCAATATCTGCCTGCAGTTGCATGATTGTCCCGAGACGCTGGAATGAAGTTGAGTTCAACAATTTTGATAGTGGTTTGCGCTGGCTGCCTGATTGCGGCCTGCAATGCCGACCTGGCTGCAGTTGATGCTGCAGATTATGCGAGCCAGAACGAGCAATGGCGCGCCGATCGCGTCGAACGCTTGAAGGGGCCCGACGGTTACTTGAACCTGGTTGGCTTGTACTGGTTGCAAGCTGGAAATAGCTCTATTGGATCCGCTGCTGACAACGATATCATTTTTCCGGACCATGCAGCAGCTCGATTGGGCGTACTGCATCTGACCGAAACGGGCGTCGTATTTACGGCGGAGTCGGGTGTCGACGTGCGCTACGAAGACATCCCTGTGCGCTCGATTTTCCTCGCAGATGACACGACCGATGATCCTGTCACAATCTCACACGGGTCCCTGGTCTGGACAGTGATCAAGCGCGATGAGCGCTTCGCGCTGCGGCTGCGGGACTATGCACATCCAGCTATCGAGGCTTTTCCGCCAATCGACTATTTTCCGTTCGATCCGTCCATGCGAGTCTCTGCGACACTGCAACGTTACGCTGCACCGAAAATTCGCAATGTCGATACAGTCATCGAAGGACTGGGCTGGCAGCCAGAATCTCCGGGAACTGTCGTGTTCGAATTAGACGGCCAATCCTTTGAGCTGGAGGCATACACATCAGGCGATGAGCTGTTCTTTGTCTTCGGCGATCAAACCAGTGGCAGGGAAACCTATCCGGCTGGTCGCTTTCTGTATGCGGCCCTCCCTGAAGATGGCGGCACGACGATCATGGACTTCAATCGCGCCTACAACCCGCCCTGTGCCTTCAACGATTTTGCAACCTGCCCGGTCGCGTCATCCCGGAACCGACTGGCCACCCGCGTCGAGGCAGGTGAGAAATTCGACCCAAACGTGCATTCGACGCCAGGCGATTACCATTAGTCTTTGCCGGCGCACGCCGGTGCAATTACGAACGCTCAGAGTTTCCGCGCCAGCATGGCCACCTGCTTGGATTCATTTTTGCTGACCAGCGTACCAACTTGCTCAAATCCCAGCTGCGTATGAAAACGCATCGACCCCGCATTCGGTGGCTTTGTGTTGACTTCGCAGGTCATGAATTCGATCGATTTCGGCACGGATACGGCGAAGGCCTCGTACAGGCGTGATGCGAGTCGATGGCGGCGGTAGTCCTTTGCAACAGCCACTCTGTCAACGTAAGCAAAATCGTCGTAACGATCACAAAACCAGCGATAATTTGGGCTTGCATAATCGGTCCCCGGTCGCAATCCGACCAGAAATGCGGCCAGCCGTTGCTCGTGCCTGGCCACTCCAAAATAGGCGGCATTGTCAGCAAACCACTGCATCAGGTCCAGGTCAGCGGAACCCAGCCTGGGAACTTCCGATTCGTTCAGCCTTAGAATATCGACCAGGTCAGATGGCAGTACACCGGCGATTTTAATTTCCATGAATTCAGTCTAGGTCGGTTATCGCGCTCACGCAAAGCGGGATCGCGTCACAAAACGGAACTTCGATGCGCAGGAATGTCCAACTATCCGCATTCGCATCTCGCCATTGGCGACACGCATTGCGTATACTCTAATCACGACGGCAATCGGCACTGACCGACGCAAACAATCAGACCGTCGACATACTGTTTTTACTCGCCTGAATTTCGGATATCACGATGTTCCGTGTATCGTGAATTCGTTGGTTCGGTGCTACATCGAAGGATGTCAGTCTCATGTTCAAGTTTGATAGCAAGCAATTGATTATCCCTTTTCTTGTCGGTGCACTGACATTGGTTGCATGCGATAAGGCTGATGATTCGGCAGGCGGATCGTCTATGCGCATCTCCGACGATTCAATCCTGCAATACGTGCCGGCCGATTCACCGTACGTTTTTGCAAGTGTTGAACCGTTGCCGGATGACATTCTCGACAAACTGGAGCCTAAATTCGACCGCATATTGAAGTCCTACGAGGGGGTGTTGCGCGAAGCAATGGCAATGGCAACCGCAAAGGTTGCCGAGGGGCAGGGCGATGCCGGCGATTTTGAGACGGCATCCGCCGTTGTTGCCGAATTGTCAGCGTTGATGTCGATTGAGGGCTTGCGAGGCGCGGGATTCGGACGGGAGTCAACAGCAGTCTTTTACGGCCATGGGTTATTGCCGGTATTGCGCATGCACGTTTCAGATGGTGCGCTGTTTGATGCGGCCTTGGCGCGCATTGAAACGAAGGTTGGAGAAAAAATGCCGGTGGCCACGATCGGCAACAGTTCATTTCGTTACTTTGAGATTGATGACGTGAAAGTCATCGTCGCTGTGCTGGGCGACCAGGTCGTATTCACAGTGGCTCCGTCGAGTTTCGACGACAGGCAACTCAGCACGCTGCTCGGCCTGACGCTCCCGGATTCAAGTATCGTGGATTCTGGTGCGTTGAAAAGTATTGCAGACGAATATGGTTATATCAGCTACTTTGTCGGCTATGTCGACTTCGCCCGCATTGTCGACGCCTTCATCAGTGATGCGACTGGCCTCGATGCCGATCTGATCGCGTTGATGGAGCACGATAGCTCGAAGCTGTCGGATGTCTGCCGATCAGAAATCCGATCTCTTGCCGGCATCGCACCACGCATCGTGATGGGCTACACAGATATTACAGCAGAGAGATTGACCTCACAGCTGGTCATTGAAATGCGCGATGACATCGCCAGCGGTCTGGCAACACTAACTAGCGCCGTTCCCGGCCTTGGCGGAGACCAGGGCGGCCTGATGTCATTCGGCATGAGTATCAACGTCAAGGCGTTGCGCACCTTCGTCGAGGCGCGTCTCGATGCATTAGAGGCTGACCCGTTCGAGTGTGAAATGTTTGCAAATCTGCAGCAAAGCGTCGCATCAGGTCGTATGGCTCTTAACCAACCGCTGCCACCGATGGCTTACGATTTCAAAGGCTTTGTGGGAGTCGTCAATAATATAGAAGGGCTGGATATGGTCAATCGGACGCCGCCGACATCGATCGATGCGCGTTTCCTGCTTGCCATGAACAATGCGACGGCGCTGGTATCGCTGGGCGCCATGATGAGCCCTGAGCTGATGGGCCTCAATATTGAACCCAATGGCGAACCGGTGCGGTTCGAATTGGCGAGCATGGACGCGATGATGGACAACGTGTTTCTCGCGTTGACAAACGATGCGCTCGCAATGTCCATTGGCGAAGGTGTCGAAGCACAGCTTGCCGACATGCTCGCCGCTGACGCAGAAGAGAACGGTACGTTCCTTAGTTTCAGCATGGATGCAGGTCGCTATTACGCATTCATCGGCGCAGCGATGGCCGCAGCGGACCAGGACGACGATAGCCCAATGCCGCCGGAAATCCAGGCTGCGATGCAGGATGTCATGCTCGCCGTAGCTGATATCTACGACCGCATGTCAGCCGCCATACGATTCACCGAAAAGGGAATCGTCATGGACAGCAGCGTCAGATTTCAGGATTGAACGCCGCGAAGTGATGATAAAAAATCTGCTACTTTGCTACCTGATGAGTATCGTGTTTACGTTGCCGGCCAATGCCGCAGAGGCGCCTAAAATTCATGTGCATATAGACAGTGTGGTCTCGGCAGGCGACGTGAGGCCTGTCGATGGCATCACCTCTTCAGGACAACCGGATATAGCAGCACTCGAGGTATTCGCAGAAGCTGGATATGTTGCTGTAATCGATATGCGGGGACCGCACGAGGACCGCGGGATTGATGAGAAAAATGTCGTCGAGCGACTTGGGCTCGACTACGTGGAGTTGCCGATCAGCGGGCATGATGCCATCAATATCGATAACGCAAGAAAGCTCGACGCAATACTCGCCAGCTACGA
The DNA here is from genome assembly GCA_022565135.1 of Pseudomonadota bacterium. Lineage (GTDB taxonomy): Bacteria > Pseudomonadota > Gammaproteobacteria > Steroidobacterales > Woeseiaceae > UBA1847. Next base: position 813 of record JADFKA010000041.1, on the reverse strand, counting down.
CGGACCGGTACTGTTGCATTGTGGCAGCGGCAACCGGGTTGGCGCGATACTCGCTTTGCGCCACAGTCTGAACGGTGCGGATGACGAGGAGGCTCTCAGCTACGGCAGGACAGCCGGATTAACAGGTCTCGAGGCTGTCGTCAGGAAACGTCTCGCAGACGACTGAACGTTAGTGGAGGCGGCCAGGTAGTCGCCTTCCAGTTCAACTCGCCTCGTCCGCGTACTGCGGAAAGAATAGCTGCACGCAGGTACCGATACCATCGTTGCTGTCGATGCGCATGAACCCCTTGGACTGACGGACGAAGCCGAAGACCATGCTCAGCCCTAAACCAAGACCTTCTGTCTCAGACTTGGTTGTAAAATAGGGCTCGATAGCGTGTTGGCGTTCAGTCTCCGACATGCCAACGCCGACGTCCGATACCGATAGCACAACATAGGGCCCGGGACCGGCGTCGTTTTCAGCATATTCGCCGTCTGCGGCGACTCACCCCTTGTGGGGCGCACTTGGTGCATCTAAAACGGGCTTCGCCGCGTTTGTGAACCCACTACGTGGCTGCTCTTGCCTGCCACTGTCCACCCCACAAAAAAACCGCCTGACGGCGGATTTTCTTGGAGTGGTGGAGGTGGTGGGAATCGAACCCACGTCCGCAAGCCCTCTGCCCCAAGATCTACATGCTTATTCCGTCTTTAATCTCACTATGGGCTACCCGACGGGCAGGGAAAACTCATAGCCAGCTCAGTAAGGTTTTAACGGTTTGGGCCCTGAACACACCCTTGCCGCGGTCCCGTGTCGGTGACCCCTGAAGCCCGAAC
>JADFKA010000328.1 GCA_022565135.1 Pseudomonadota bacterium | reverse complement strand
GAACACGCCCTGGCGTGGAAGTGCGCGCAGTCTCCCTATGTCGATGAAGTACTGGTGGCGCCGGGCAATGCAGGCACGGCGCGCGAACCCAGGGTACGCAATGTGCCCGTTGCCGCCGATGACATCGAGGGCCTGGTATCGCTCGCGCAGAACGAAAATGCCGGATTGACGATCGTTGGCCCGGAAGCGCCACTTGTCGCCGGCATCGTTGATCGCTTCAATGAACTCAACCTGCCCTGCTTCGGCCCAAGCGCGGCAGCCGCACAGCTCGAAGGCTCGAAGGCCTTTTCCAAGAACTTTCTTGCCCGGCACAATATTCCGACGGCCCGTTATCAGAATTTCACCGAGCTCGAACCCGCGCTAACCTATATCCGTGAACAAGGTGCGCCGATTGTCGTCAAGGCCGACGGCCTTGCGGCCGGCAAAGGCGTCATCGTGGCAATGACTCTCGAAGCGGCCGAACAAGCAGCAACAGATATGCTGTCCGGCAAAAAATTTGGCGATGCCGGTGCCTGTATTGTCGTCGAGGAGTTTCTCGACGGCGAAGAAGCGAGTTTCATCGTGGTGACCGACGGCACGAACATCCTGCCGCTGGCAACATCGCAGGATCATAAAGCCCGCGACGAGGGCGATGTCGGCCCGAACACGGGCGGCATGGGCGCGTATTCGCCTGCACCTGTCGTGACAGCCGCTGTCGAAGACGCGATCATGGACCTCGTCATTCGCCCGACGCTAGAGGGTATGCAGGAAGAGGGCGCCAACTACACGGGATTTCTGTACGCGGGTCTCATGATCATGGCCGACGGTACGCCCAAGGTCATCGAGTTCAATTGCCGCCTCGGTGATCCTGAAACACAGCCAATCATGGCGCGTCTGCGGTCCGACCTGGTTGCAATCTGCAGAGCAACACTAGACGGTACGCTGGGTGAACAAGAAGCCGAATGGGATACGCGCGCCTCGCTGGGCGTCGTCATGACCGCAGGCGGCTATCCCCAGAGCTACGCGAAGGGCAAGTCAATCAATGGACTTGGCGATGCCCAGGGTAAGTCACGAATGGTCTTTCATGCCGGAACGGCCGAAGATGGAGACAACGTTATCACGAGCGGTGGACGAGTCCTGTGCGTTGTCGGTCTTGGCGACACCGTGGCAAAGGCGGCCAGCGAAGCTTACGCCGCCGTTGATCAGATTCACTGGGAAGGCGTGTACTTCCGCCGTGACATCGGCCATCGCGCCATTGCCAGGGAGAGGGCTTAGCCCGGACTAGCACGTCATGCTCACAATCGCCGAAGCTCGTGACGCTATCCTGGCCGCGATGCCGGCATGTGATGTCGAGTCCGTTGCCGTCGAGCAGGCGACCGGCAGAGTCCTGCGCCAAAGTGTCAACGCCGAACGAGACCAGCCACCCTTCGATCGCGTGATGATGGATGGCATTGCGATCTCGTTTGGTGACTTCGATAGTGGCATGCGTCGATTTCAGATTCAGGCCATGCAGGCTGCGGGCGACCCCGCGCTGACGCTGCAAACCGGCAAAGCGATTGAGATCATGACGGGTGCGTCGCTTCCCGACGGCGCGGACTGCATCGTTCCGGTCGAGCGTATTATCGAAACAGACGGGTTCACCGAGATCGAGGCTGACTACACCGCCGAGCAAAGACAATTCATCCATGCACGCGGATCCGACCACACAAAAAATACCGAATTGCTGACACCAGGTACGCGCGTATCGCCGATGGACATCGCGGTCATCACTTCGTGTGGCCTGAGCAAGGTCGATGTCAGCAAAAAACCGACGATTCGTGTTATCTCGACCGGCAATGAACTCGTCGCGGCCGGTAAAGCAATCGAGGCACACCAGATTCGCATGTCAAATGGTCCGGCCATGATTGCGCTGCTGCAGCAACATGGTTTCGATGATTGCGAACACGATCACCTGGTTGACGATCCGACGTTACTGAAAAAACGAATCGCCGCACACCTCGATGCCGCTGACACGCTGGTACTCAGTGGCGGCGTATCAATGGGCAAAGCCGACTACCTGCCCAGGGTATTCGACGAACTCGGC
>JADFKA010000040.1 GCA_022565135.1 Pseudomonadota bacterium | reverse complement strand
CTTCATTGCCAAATGTGATATCGACACGACCGTTGTCCACTTCGACCTGGGCGACGTAATGGCCCTGCGTATCGGTAGCAGCCGGGGACATGCCGGCGGCGGCCCTGTCCGCAGGAGGTGCGCCTGTCATGTTGAACGCATCGACGATTGGTGCTTTCGCACCTGCGGCCATGGTGAGTGCTTCGGCGATCTGTGCGCGAACCGTATAGGTCTGGTAGGCGGACACGGCGATGGATGCCAGGATGCCGATGATTGCGACGACGATCATCAATTCAATCAAAGTGAATCCCTTGTTCAATTTACTCATGATGTGCCTTGTTGCGCTCTTGGTCGTGCGTCAGTACTGAATCTTACGGTATTCGAATATCGATCGGTCGTCACGTGCCCGCGCAACCTTGCTCAGTGTGACGCAGTTCACACTTCACTGCTCTGAGTCAAAAAAAGCCCCGGATAGGCCGGGGCTTCGCATACTTACAAATAAAGCCCTAGGCTTTAATCGATATGGATTACGGCGCCGTGGTGCGGCATGCGGCTGGGAGGTGCTTGTTGTCGATTCCCGAACCGGCACAATCCCACTGAACACTGCCAGACAGGGTCGTATCAGGTGTCATAGTGATCGCGTCCCCGGTGATGATCGCGTGGGCTGAATTGCCATAGGTGACCGTGACGACGCCATTTGCGCCAACAGTCACAAGCGAAACGTACTTGCCCTGGATCTCGGCAGCGGCGGCGAGACCTGCTGTCGTGTTATCGCCCGGCATGGTGCCACGATCCTGGAAGTACTCGGTCACAGCGGCTTTAGCGCCACCAACCAGGTTCAGACCTTCAGAGACCTGCGCGCGAATCGTGTAGTCCTGGTAAGCAGGAATAGCGATTGCCGCGAGAATTCCGATAATTGCGACAACGATCATCAATTCGATCAGTGTAAAACCTTGTTGCTTCTTCATTTCTCTATCTCCATGAAAATGAGAGTTTTTTCAAATACGGCGATACCGCCAGTTCAACTATAAAAGCAAGCTCCGTGCCAAGTTCGACAACCAGCGCACAACAGATTGTTTTTATGGAATTTTTATTGAGTCATACGTCATCGGCGAGTCGTCCAATGGCGTGTCAGCATGACGAAAAATGCACAGTATTTGTCACAAGCTGACAATAATTGTCAGTATCGTCGGCGCATCACGACGGGTTTTATGACAGAAATACATGCATTTAAGAGTCAATACCGAGCTTCTTGATTCGATAGCGCAGTTGCCGAAACGAGAGGCCGAGCAGTTTCGCCGCAGCAGTCTTGTTGTAACGCGTTTTTTCGAGCGCATCGACGATCGCCTGTCGCTGTACATCTGCAACTCGATTACGGAGATCCGTGCTCGTCACTGATTCCGGCTCGGTGCCGGCGCCGCGTGTGGATCGCATATGCAGGTCGGCAGCGCTCAGAGACCCGCTCGTACAGAGCGTCACTGCACGCTCCAGCATATTCTCCAGTTCGCGGACATTGCCCGGAAACGCATAACGAAGCAGTGCCTTTTTGGCGCTGCCGTCAAGCGTAGCGTTTGCGCTGAGCTTTTTTAGCAAGTGTTCGGCCAGTATCAGGACGTCGTTACCACGCTCGCGCAATGCTGGCACATGCAGTTCGATAACATTGATACGGTAGTATAGGTCCTCGCGAAATTCGCCATCCGCCACCATCTTGCCCAGGTTCTTGTGCGTTGCTGAGAGAATTCGGGCATTCGCAGGTTCTTCTCGCGATGAGCCGACTGGGCGCACGGTCTTTTCCTGGATGACGCGTAGCAGTTTGACCTGCATGGCAAGCGGCAAGTCAGCGATTTCATCGAGAAACAGCGTGCCGTTGTCGGCGCTTTGTACAAGCCCAAGCTTGTCGTGGACAGCACCGGTGAAACTGCCTTTGCGATGGCCAAAAAACTCGCTTTCCATGAGTTCGCTGGGAATGGCACCACAGTTAACCGCAACGAACGGCCCATCTGCGCGTGGTCCGCTATCATGAATCAGGCGAGCCACGAGTTCCTTGCCAGTGCCCGATTCGCCCGATACATGCACCGGGGCTTGTGATCGAGCAACTTTGTCGATCATGTCCCGCAGGGCTTGCATGGCCGGCGAGTCGCCTTGCAACCGCGACCGTTGATCGCGTGGATCGCCCTTTAACTTGAGGGCGTTCTCGACGATGTTGCGCAGATGATTAAGATCCAGCGGTTTCGAAATGAAGTCGAATGCACCGAGCTTGAGCGCCTGCACAGCAGTTTCGACGTTGCCGTGCGCCGTGATGACAGCGACGGGAATGCCGGCTGCGTGGATCTGCATCCACTCGACGAGTTCGAGGCCGTCACCATCGGGTAAGCGCATGTCGGTCAGGCAGATGTCGAATCGCCTGGAGCTGAGAAGTTTTTTGGCGCTTGCAATATCCACCACTGCTTCAGCGTGAATATTCATGCGCCGGAGTGTCAGCGTCAGCAACTCGCAGATATCGGGTTCGTCATCGATGACCAGCGCTTGCGGTTGGCTCATTTGGAAATACCTGTGTCCCATCGATCCGGATCGGCGAATACGATTCGAAAGATACTGCCGCCGCCGGGGCGGTCTTCATAAATGAGCGTCGCCCGGTTCAGTTCGCAAAGCTCGCGCGAGATATAGAGGCCGAGTCCAGTGCCGCCCGAACGCTCAGTATAGAAGGGTTCGAACATCTTCTCGGCCGTTGCCGCGTCAACGCCCAGACCGTGATCAAGAACCTCCACATAGGGTCGGCCCTGGCCTTGCATTCGGCCTGCCTGCAATTCGACCAGTATGCCACCGGTTTCGCTCGCATATTTGACGGCATTATCGCAGAGATTCCAGAGTATCTGCCGCAAGTGGCTGCGGTCTATCCGAGCTTCAGTGTCATCTGGCACCTCGTCGATCGTTAGTTCGCCTTCTTGCAGTTCAAGAGTTCGCGAAAACTCATCGGCGAATTCCTTGAGCCACGGACCTAAGGCGAGACGTTCCGGGCGGCTCGATTCCCGCCGCGATAATTGCAACACATTGTCGATTATGTGGCTTACGCGGATCGAATGCGTTTGGATGATCTCAGTCAGTCGTTTGTCATCCTGGGTTGTCGCAGCCGACTCTGCCAGCAATTGTGCCGCGTGGCTCATCGCGCCCACCGGATTGCGAATCTCGTGCGCGATGCTGGCACTCAGTCGCCCCAGCGACGCCAGCTTCGATTGCTGGACTCGCGCATTCATGACGCTGGCGTCCTCGAGAAATATCAGTACGGCGCCATTGCGCTGGCCATCTTTGCTCAGCGGTGCGAGATGCGCAGTGACTGGCACACTTTTGCCGGATGCGTTCATTGTAAATTCGGGGTGCGACTCGAGGTCTAAGTCCTTGCGCCAGCGATGCACGTATTTCGCAAGCGGTTCGAAAACGCTGCGCAGAGGAAGGTCGCTGATGACTTGAGTTGCACCCAGTAATTGTGTCGCGGACGCATTGCTGAGCCGAATATCGTCTTTCTCATCGATGACGACGATACTTTCACGCAAATGTTGCACGATGTACTCGTTCAATCGCGAGAGATTCTTGAGATCGACTCCGCGTTGCAGTGCTAGCGCCTCGCTGGCGTGGATACGTCGTCCCAGCGGTCGCGTCGCGAGGGCTATCGCGAATATGACAGCACTGAGAATGCCGGCTGCCGGGTAATTGCCGCGAGCGGAGATGCCGCCAAACTGCGCATAGATCTGCTCGCCGAGAATGGCAAATGTTGCAATTGCTGCGAGAACGGTTGGCAATCGACGTGGTAGAACCAGGCTGCCGGCGCCGATGAAAACGATTAACAGTCCGCCGAGGCCACTGGCGATTCCCCCACTCGCATGCATCAGGACAACGATTACGGCAATGTCAACCAGTGAATGCGTAACGGCCTGGACGCTGGCCGCCAGCCAGCGTTGCCGCAGTGCTAAAGCTGACAAGACCGCGAAGACAAGATAGCCGGCCACTGTGGCGGAGAAAATCGTTGGAAAACGGTCACCGAACACGCGCGGCTCGCCGCCTGCAACAAACAGTACCAGCAGACCGACGGCAATGAGTACGCGAAAAGCATTGAGCGTGCCGAGCACACGCCACGCCAGATCGGGTTCCTCGGCCGCGCGCTGCATTAGCGCGTCAGGGCTGCCGCGAAATGATTGTTTGCCGACGTTCTTAATTACATCCTGATGCATCGATACTTTGCCGCCCATACTGCCACTTGCGTGACGCGTTGAACCAATTGTAGACGAAGGTCACTCAATGGTAACGCGCCACCTGGAAATTGGCTTTGCTTCATCCCCAGCTTTACTACAAAATACGCCGGACTTTGCGCGGCTGGCCGCATGCCCGTTGTTCGACGTCTGTGCGCCGTTCGAAGTCGGCGCACCACATTCCCGGCACAAGAGACTGGCATATCGATGAACCTTCACGAGTACCAAGCGAAACAACTGTTCGCCGAGTATGGCATTCCTGTGCCGCGTGGAATCGCAGCGAAAAGTCCGGGCGCCGCCGTCGATGCCGCCAATGAACTTGGCGGAGATTTCTGGGTGGTAAAGGCGCAAGTTCACGCGGGCGGGCGTGGCAAGGCGGGGGGTGTCAAGCTGGCCCGGAGTACCGATGCAGTCCATCGATATGCACAGGATATGCTTGGCAAGCAGCTGGTTACACACCAGTCGGGTCCGGACGGGCTGCCAGTTAGCGTCGTGTATGTGGAGCAAGGTTCGGACATAGAGCGGGAGTTGTACCTGTCAATGCTCGTCGATCGCGAAGTCAGTCGTATTGCGTTCATCGCATCTGCAGCTGGCGGCATGGATATTGAGCAGGTCGCTGCCGAAACGCCGGAGAAGATTTTTTCCATTGCCATCGCTCCCGATGTAGGCCTGCAGGATTACCAGGTACGGCAGCTGGCGTTTGGTCTCGGTCTCGATAAGCAGCAGATGCGCCAGTTCGGTGACCTGCTCAAGCGCATGTATCGACTCTACACAGAGTGTGATGCTGGCCTCGTTGAGGTCAATCCGCTGATCATTACGACAGCTGGAGACGTCGTGGCACTCGACGCCAAGATCAATATTGACAGTAATGCGCTTTATCGGCAGCCAAAGCTGGCCGAACTGCGCGACATCACTCAAGAAGACGACCGGGAACGCGAGGCAGCGGCGCATGACCTCAATTACGTGTCGCTCGATGGCGATATTGCCTGCATGGTCAATGGGGCCGGGCTGGCGATGGCGACAATGGACCTGATCAAGCTGCACGGTGGTGAGCCGGCGAATTTTCTGGATGTGGGTGGCGGTGCGACCAAGGAGCGAGTCGCGGAAGCCTTCAAGCTCGTGCTCTCCAACCAGAGCGTTACAGCGATACTCGTCAACATATTTGGCGGCATCGTTCGTTGCGACCTGATTGCGGAGGGCATTATCGATGCGGTCAGGGAAGTCGGGGTCACCATTCCAGTTGTGGTGCGTCTCGAGGGAACCAATGTGGACAAGGGTCGCAAATTGCTTGCTGGAAGCGGGCTGGACATTATCTCGGCCGAAGACCTGACCGAAGCTGCCAGGAACGTGGTCGCTGCTGCGGTAGCAAGGGCAAACCAATGAGCATTCTCATCGATGAAGACAGCAAGATCGTATGCCAGGGCATCACGGGCAGCCAGGGGACGTTTCACACACAACAGTGCATCGAGTACGGCACACGGGTTGTCGCTGGTGTGACACCGGGCCGCGGCGGCGGCGAACATCTCGGGGTGCCTGTATTCAATACGATGCGCGAGGCGGTTCGCGAAACCGGAGCGGATGTCAGCATGATCTACGTGCCAGCACCCTTTGCGGCCGATGCCATCCTCGAGGCGGCTGATGCCGGCGTAAAGCTGGTTGTGTGTATTACCGAAGGCATCCCGGTCATTGACATGGTCAAAGTAAAATCGGCCTTGCGCGACCACGATTGCCGCCTGATCGGCCCGAACTGTCCGGGCATCATCACGCCTGAAGCCTGCAAGATCGGCATCATGCCCGGATTCATTCACAAACCGGGGCGCATTGGCGTTATTTCCCGGTCTGGCACCTTGACGTATGAAGCCGTCTATCAGACAACCACCAACGATCTGGGCCAGACCACCTGCATCGGTATTGGCGGTGATGCGATCCGCGGCATGAATTTCATCGATTGCCTCGAATTGTTCGAGGCCGACGCTGACACCGATGGCATTATCATGGTTGGCGAAATCGGCGGCACAGATGAAGAGGCTGCGGCCGAGTTCATCCAGTCGAATGTTTCGACGCCGGTCGTAGCCTATATCGCTGGCGTGACTGCGCCGCCCGGAAAACGCATGGGGCATGCCGGCGCCATTGTCGCGGGCGGCAAAGGTACGGCGGCCGATAAATTCAAGGCGCTCGATGCAGCCGGGGTAGCGACCGTTCGGTCGCCAGCCGAGCTCGGCAGCATGATGCGGGAGGTTCTCGGCGGCTAGCCCGGATGATGCATGATCAATCCGGGCTAGGAGTCTGCGCGGTAGAAATATCCGTAGCGAGAAAGTGTCACAGCGAGGACAGTTATTCGATCTTTTGCGGCACATAGTGGGATTACGTAACGAAAAAGATCGGAAAAATGGACCGCTGTGACGCTTTCGTAGTAGGAATACTTTCTACCGCGTAGACTCCTACTTCAGATCGCAAGGTGAGGCGGCGACAGCAATGAGCAGCAAAGTGATAGTTGCTATGGCCCAGACCGACCTGGTCGTGGGTGACGTCGCCGGCAATACGGCGAAAATAATCGCCATTGCCGAACGTGCACGCGACGAGATGCTGGCGGATCTCGTTGTCTTTCCCGAGCTCAGTGTCTGCGGCTACCCGCCAGAGGACCTGCTTTTCCATGCCGGCCTGCGCAAACGCACCGAGCAGGCTGTCGTCGATATCTGCGACAAAGTACGCGGCATCGCGGTGCTCATCGGCTTTCCGGAATACGTCGATGACCATATATTCAATAGCTGCGCTGTGTTCGCCAACGGCCAGTTGCTATGCGGATATCGCAAACACTTGCTGCCTAATTACCGTGTCTTCGATGAGGAAAGATATTTCAGGCGCGGCAAGGACGCGGCGGTTTTCCGACTCAACGGCGTTGCGATTGGCATCACGATCTGTGAAGACGTCTGGCAATCGGGGCCGCTTGCCGCAGCACGATCGGCCGGAGCCGAATGTGTCATTACGATCAACGGATCGCCCTACGAACGCAATTGCCAACAACAACGTGAACAGGTTGTAAGGGCTCGTGTTGAGGAGACACGCATCCCCGTTCTCTATGTCAACATGGTCGGTGGTCAGGATGAACTCGTCTTTGACGGTGGCAGCTTCGTTATGGATGCCGACGGTGAAGTTCGTTACCGGGCGCAGCCATTCGATGAGGGCCTGCACAAAGTCACGTTGTTGCCCGTTGCGGGTGGCATAGAGATTGCGTCTGGCAGCGTGGCGGAGCTGTTGTCAACGGAGGCCAGCGTTTATCGTGCGTTGATTACCGGTACGCGCGACTACGTCGGCAAGCATGCCTTTCCGGGCGTCATTATTGGCCTGTCCGGTGGTATCGATTCTGCGCTGGTCCTCGCCATCGCTTGCGATGCGCTGGGTGCGGATCGGGTCCGTGCAGTGATGATGCCATACCGTTATACGTCGACAATGAGCCAGGAAGACGCTGCGAAACAAGCAAAAGCACTGGGCGTGCGCTACGACGTTATTCCGATTGCGCCGCTGGTTAGTGCGACGATCGAATTGCTGGAATCGGTTCTTGAAGATCACGCCGACGGCGTCACCGAAGAAAACATACAGGCGCGATGCCGTGGACTGTTGCTTATGGCGATTTCCAACAATACCGGCAGGATGTTGTTGACGACTGGCAACAAGAGTGAGATGGCGGTTGGTTATGCCACTCTCTACGGTGACATGGCAGGCGGGTTCGCGCCGATTAAGGACTGCAGCAAGTCGTTGGTCTTTAAGCTCGCGAAATACCGCAATTCACAGAGCAGCATCATTCCCGAGCGTGTCATTACGCGCGCGCCATCTGCCGAATTACGAGCGGATCAAAAGGACAGCGACTCACTGCCTGATTACGACATTCTTGACCCGATCCTGGAGGCGTTCATCGAGGAGGATTTGTCTGTGGACAAGATCGTAGCGCGTGGTTTCGACCGTGATATGGTCATCAGCATTCTGGAGATGGTCAAACGAAATGAATACAAGCGACGCCAGGCGCCTCCAGGTATACGTATTAGTAGCCGTGCATTCGGTCGCGACTGGCGTTATCCGATTACATCAGGCTACCGCTTCCCTGAATAATCAATGTAGGAGCCCGCCTGGCGGGCTCCTACATTAGTAATCTGGAAAATTGAGTGCCAGCACACGCCGCGTGTCGGCGGCAAGTTCCTGCATGCCCAGTTTTTCGTATGCATCGACTATTATCTCGAGTGACCTGGCATTAGTGTCGGCGCCGTTGTATTCCTCGAGCGCGTTCTTCGCGCGATTCAGTGCTGCAACGAAGGCGCCACGACGCAGGTAATAGTCCGCAACGTGATTTTCGTAGGCGGCCAGTCGGTTCCTCAGGAACAACATTCGTTGCTGGGCGTCCGGCGCGTATTGGCTTGCCGGGTATCGCTCCACGAGCCTGCGTAAAGTTGAGTAAGCCAGGGTAACGTCTTGCGGCGGTCGCTTAGTAATGTCTTTTTTGAAACGGCGTTCGATAAAACCGGCCTCTGATTCGAAATACGACAGCGCCCGAATGTACAGCGCGTAGTCGATTCGTTCGTGAATCGGGTTCTCGCGCATGAACGTATCCGCCGCATCAATTGCTTGTTCTTTCAGCCCAGTCTTGTAATACGCGTACATTAGTTCGAGCTGGATTTGTCGGCTCAGATCGCTGAAAGGATATCGTGCCTGGATCGCCTCGAATATTTGAATACCGCGACGATAATTGCTGCGGCCAATTGCTTCCTTGGCGTTTTCGTAGGCGCTGGTCAGGCTTTGGATTTCAGTCTGTTGCTCATCATTTCCGGCGCATGCACAGAGCAAGGCAAATGCAGCTAACAACAGCGTTGAGCGGGCCTTGCCCATGATGCGGACAGAGAGTTTGATGTTGTTTCTAATGGTTTTCATGCTGCAGCGACCGGTCTCTTTCCTGGACAAAACCTCGAAATTTGCCCGCCCAGAAACGCTACCCTGGGCGGCCAAGTCGGCGAGTATACCGTAGACTTGGTAAGACGATGAACGCCGATCCCACAATCAAAACGATTCCGGATGAACTCGCTGGCCAACGCTTGGACCAGGCGTTGGCCAGGATGTTTCCGCAATATTCACGTAGCCGCCTCAAGCGGTGGTTGCTCGCGGGCGCAATCACCGTCGATGGTGACCATCCCCGGCCACGGGATCCGGTGCTCGGCGGTGAGTGCGTGGAATTGCAGGCCGTAGCCGAGGCCAGCTCTACAGCGGAGCCTGAACCGATCGCGTTGGACATTGTATTTGAGGACGAGTCGCTGATTGTCATCAACAAGCCTGCCGGGCTCGTCGTCCATCCGGGCGCCGGCAATCCCCATGGCACACTGATGAACGGTTTGTTGCACCACGCCGCCGAGCTTTCCCAGGTGCCGCGCGCTGGAATCATTCACCGTCTTGACAAAGACACCAGTGGATTGCTGCTTGTTGGCAAGACATTGCCAGCCCACACGACGCTCGTGCGCCTGCTGGCTGGCCGGGACATTTCTCGGCATTACCTGGCGGTATGCAACGGTGTGCTCACAGGTGGAGGTACGATTAATGAGCCGATCGGCCGGCATCGGGTTGATCGCAAACGCATGAGCATCAGAGATGACGGCAGACCGGCCACAACACATTACAAAGTGCTGCAACGGTTTGCAGCGCATACGTACATCAGTGTCGCGCTCGATTCGGGTCGGACGCATCAGATTCGTGTGCATTTTGCGCACCGCCGGCATGCGTTGCTCGGCGACCCTGTTTACGGCGGCAGATTGGCCTTACCGCGCGGCGCGACCGAGCGGCTCATCGCTATGTTGCGATCGTTTCGACGCCAGGCATTGCATGCCACAAAGCTCGAATTTGCACATCCAGAAAGTGGCGAGGGCCTCAGCTTCGAAGTGTCGCCACCGCCTGATTTCGAGACCTTGCTTGAGGTGCTGCGTGAGGGCACCGAATGAGTGACAATTGGCTTCACGCAGAATGGCCGGCACCCGCAAACATCATTGCCGGCACGACGTTGCGACAGGGAAGCGCAAGCGATCTGCCGGTCGCGCCGCAATGGTTGCACCAGGTACATGGCACAGGCGTGGTTCGCGCAGGATCGTCGGACTTCGATCATGGACCTCCGGATGCGGATGCGATCATTGCCAATCGTCCTGGCGATATCTGCGTCGTACAAACGGCCGATTGTCTGCCGATA
>JADFKA010000039.1 GCA_022565135.1 Pseudomonadota bacterium | reverse complement strand
ACTGGCTGCAGCGCACCGAACCCACGCTAAAGGGAATCATAACCGCAACGCGCGGTAACCACGGACAGAGCCAGGCACGAGCGGCTACGGCAGCCGGCTTGCTATCGAAGGTCGTGGTACCGCACGGTAATTCCGTGGAAAAAAATGCGGCAATGCGGGCATTTGGAGCAACCGTCGTCGAATTTGGTGACGATTTCGATGCGGCGCGGATCGAGGCGGCGCGGCTTTCTGACGAAGACAATCTTTTTATGGTGCCGTCGTTTCACATCGAACTCGTGCGCGGCGTATCTACTTACGCGCTTGAGCTGTTCTGCGCTGTGCCTGAGCTGGACACGGTATATGTCCCGGTTGGCTGTGGATCGGGAATTTGCGGCGTTATCTCCGTGCGCGACGCCCTGGGCCTCAGGACGAAAATCGTGGGTGTCGTATCTGAACAGGCCCAGACCGCGAAATTATCATTCGAGTCCGGGAAATTGATCGAGACAGAGCATGCCAACACATTTGCAGATGGCGTGGCCGTGCGCGTTCCCGTGCAGGAAGCTCTCGACGTATATTCCAAGGGCGCGGACAGGATCGTTGCAGTCAGCGAGGAAGAAGTGGCTGAGGCCATGCGAATTTATTTCCATGACACGCACAACGTGGTCGAAGGTGCAGGCGCAGCACCCCTCGCGGCCGTTTTGCGGGAACGTGACACCGTGCGCGGCAAAGAAATTGCTGTGATCCTGAGCGGTGGGAATATCGACGCCGACCTGTTTGCAGCTGTCCTTAGAGGAGCAACACCCGGGAGCGATCAGAAATGTCACCAGTCCTGACTCACCTGGCATTGCACGTTCGCGACGTCGATGCCTGCATCTCCTTTTATCAGAATTATGCGCAGATGCGCCTGACCCATGATCGAACGAAAGATGGCAAACGCGTCGTTTGGCTGTCCGAGCCTGGCAAGGAAAGCGAATTCGTCATGGTGTTCATTCCCGGCGGTCCCGGTCGCGATCAGATTTCCAGCGACTATTCGCATCTTGGATTTGCTTTGGAAACTAAAGATGCAGTGGATGTCATCGCGGACAAGGCTCGGGCGGAAGGAATTCTCGAGTGGGAGCCATCCCAAAACCCCTATCCTGTCGGCTACTATTGCGGCATCCGCGACCCCGACGGCAACTTCGTGGAATTCAGCTTCGGCCAGCCGCTGGGTCCGGGCGCAACAGGGGGCGATTAGCCTATAGTGTGCCAATGAAGATATCGACGAAAGTTGTCCTGCTGTCTGGCCTGGTATTTCCGGGTATCGGGCACTTTGTATTGAAACAGCGCTTACGCGGCTCAGTATTGATGGTAACCGCGCTGATGGCGTCGGCCATCATCGTCAAAATAGCCGTGCAACGAGCGATGGCCCTTATCGATAAGATTACTAGTGGTCAGATTGCCATTGACTCAGGAACCATTACGCAACTGGTATCCAATTCCGTCAGTACGACAGATAATTCGACCGTGAATATTTCTGCAATGGTTCTCGTTGCATGCTGGCTGTTCGCAATTATCGATTCCTATCGACTTGGCATGATTCAAGAAAAAAAGAATCTGTGATGGGTCTTTAGCCGAGTGACTTGATGGGGCGCAGCGTCGTGCGACAATTTTCAAAACCATTCGATTGTCTGTTAGCAGTCGCCCTGCTCATGGTGGCCACTCCAGGATTGTCTTCGGCCAAGGCCAGGATTGAATCCAATGTCGTTTTTGGGATGCACTCCGGTTTGGCGCTATTGCTGGATGTACATCACCCCGCCAAAGCAAACGGCTACGGCATAATCGTCATCGCCGGAAGCGGATTTACGGCGCCCCTCAGCGCCGATGCGCTGCCCTTGAAAGAACGCGAGTCCGTGAGGAGCATCCTTGCCGCAGACGCACTATTGGCCGGCGGTTACACATTGTTTGTCATTAATCACCGAGCATCACCCGGGTTTCATTATCCCGCGCCGGTCGAAGACGTTCAGCGTGCTGTACGCTTCGTGCGGCATCACGCCGCCCGTTATGCAATCGATCCTAAGCGAATCGGTGCAATCGGCAATTCTTCAGGTGCGCAATTCGTCAGTTTGCTGGGCGTCATGGATGGGCACGGAAATCCTCATGATCCCAGTGCAATAAACCGTGAGAGTTCCAAGGTACAGGCCGTGATTGCGGTGTCTGCGCCGACCGACTACCTTGCGAATATACTAAGCGGCGGCAGGTTCGGCAGTAGTGAGCTTCTGGGTTTGCGCTTGTACAAAAGACATGTACAGAGCGGTTACTACGCACTGGAGACGCAGCTGGTCCAGGATATTTCCCCCGTTGCACACGTATCAGCGGACGATGCACCCGTCCTTCTTATTCACGGCGATGCAGACAAGGTCGTGCCGTTCAGACAAAGCGAACTTTTCAGGGACAAACTGGAAGCTGCAGGCGTCGTCGTCGAGCTAGTCAGGCTACCCGGTGAAAACCATAATTTTAATGAACCGGGAGACCCTGAAATATCCGACTACTTTGACACCATGGTCGATTGGTTCGATCGCCACCTGGTCTCGGTCGACACCAAGTAGAGCCGAATGGATTATTCGCATAGCGATCAAGCTGAAGAGCGAGACGCCAAGGAATTATTCGTTGCCGCATTGATGACCTTCGTCCTCTCATTCCAAGAACTCTGGAATTAAGAGTCCCTTACAAAACATAAGATGAGTATCAGCAGCAATCGGTTACTACAGGCATTCGAATATTTTCTTATATGCAGCATGTTCGGAAAAATCGATGTATAAAGCCTACCTTGATAACTTCAAATCGTAGCGTCAGGGTGCTTGGGCATTTTGGTGCTAGCAGGAACGAACCATGCTAAAGATCGGCAAGACGCAAATCATCCGGGCAACCATTGGGCTCGTGGTTGTTGCGAGCATCTGGTCCGCGTACACCTATGTTCGAATCTCAGGCAATCTCGAAGAACGGGAAGCCTATTGCTTTGACACACTCGCCCGCGTTCTCGACGCCGGCGCTGCGCCCGAGCTCGTATTCCAGGAGGATTTTGAAAACCTGCTGGTGCTCGTCGAGCAGAGCCTGGTTGCCCGATCCGAAATGCTCGAAGTCGCGAATCGCCTGCGGCTGAACACCGACATGCCACTCTCCAGCCGGGATCTCATCACGCTCAAGAGCGGTACCGAATTTTATCTCGGTGTACGCGAACAGCTGTATTCCATAGCCAACGCCTATGAGTGCGCCGTGGACGTCCGGGATGCGACGCTAAAAAAGTACAACATCGACCCCGAGCTTCGACTCAAAGGATTGATGCTGTCATTGGGCGCCGGTCTCACGCTCTATGACAACTATCTGCTGGGAATCGTGCTGTTCGAACAGGACGCACGGTTGAGAAAGATCCTCAACGACCCTGACATGGGCTTCGGTCTGATCGCCAACAAGCTCGCCGAAGCAACACTGGCAGCTAACTCCATCGAAATCCGCCACCGAGCCCGGCGCGCCATCGAATTCTACGAGCAGCATAAATCGTCAATCGAAAATGCCCACGAAGACTCCGAATTCGCGTACCTGATGCAGCTCATTGAGTCCAGCCCTTCTTACAACTACGTCAAGAAGATACGCCTGGGCGAAATCGCCTCGAAGAAGTTTGTCGCATTCGAACGGATCACGGCAGACGCCGTATCAGAATCAGCCAAGGACGGTCTCGACCTCGTCAGCGGCTTGTTTGGTAACACGCTGGGCCTGTTTGAGTCCAGGAAGGGCAAACTCTACGGCGATGAGGAGGCCAGGCGGAAAATACAGTCCATACTCCAGCCGCTGGACATCATCCTTGAAAAAACCCCGTTTCGGTTGACCGATAAGTTGATTCCCGGTCATTTCGGCCACGTCGCGATCTGGACCGGAACCAAGACAGAGCTCATCGATGCAGGCGTCTGGGACAACCTGATCGTCAACCAGCATGCAGACCAACTAAGCATTGACTCCGATCCGGACTCAAAAGACCAGCAACAGATCATCGAGGCATTGAGAAACGGCGTGCAGTTGAACACGCTGGAACATTTTATGAATGTTGATGACATTGCCATCCTGCGGCCCGTATTCGACGCGGACAAAAAAGATGAACTGGTCGAAGAAGCACTGCTGATGGCATTTCGCCAGCTGGGCAAGAAATACGATTTCAATTTTGATGTGAACACGACGGACAAGATCGTCTGTTCCGAGCTGGCTTACATTTCCTTTCCCTCGATGGATTGGCCAACCGAGAAAACTTTGGGGCGACACAGTATCAGCCCGGACAATGTCGCCCAGCTGGCCTGGAACAATGTCCCGCTACGACTCGTCATGTTCTATCACGATGGTCAGTTCATCGATGAAGCTGTGCAAGTCGAAAAAATGCGCGAGCTAATGACGCAGTAGATGCTTAACATCATCAGCATTGGCAGGTGGTTTGCAACCGTACTGGCTGTTCTGCTACTGACGGTTTATTTCGGCAGCGCGTTTGATGCGAGGCGCATGCCGCCGCTGGCCCCCGAGCATCGCATCGAGTTCGAACAGGAATTCAATGCGGCGCAGGAAGACCAGACCGATTGGGCAGCCTACCTCGAGATTGAAAACAGGCTTGCCATCGAACTCGAGGAAAAGATTCCCAGCAGTTCGCGATCCGGTAGTGTGGCGGACCGCTATTTCGCGGATGGCCTGACTTTTCCCGGAAATTATCCCAGCAACTGGAATCGCTCTTACGAAATGTCGGTGCCCTCGCCTCGAGGTGTTGCCGTGCTGTTGCACGGATTGACGGATTCGCCGTACACGATGTTGGCCACGGCGAAAACTCTTGCAACGGCAGGTTATAACGTCGTCGCGCCGCGCATGCCCGGTCATGGATTTGCCGTATCCGGCCTCGTGCAGGCGCGCTGGGCAGACTGGACAGCAGCGGTTCGAATTGCGATAAGGCGGGCGATGCAGCGACCGGGGGCCGACCAGTCCTTGCTGATTATCGGTTATTCGAATGGTGGCTTGCTGGCGGTCGACTACGCACTGCGCTGCCACGACATAAATGAACTACCCTGCCCTGATGGCCTGGTGCTAATGTCGCCCGCAATCGCGATAGCGCGTACGGCCGTCGTGACGAATCTGCATGCGGCCATCTCCTGGATGCCCTACTTCGAACAATTCAAATGGTTGAACATCCTGCCGGAAATTGACCCGTTCAAATTTACGTCGTTTCCGAAGCGCGTCCCATGGGAAATTCACAAATTTTCAAAGAGCGTGCACAAGCAATTGGCGGATCCGGCCAAAGTCGACACGATGCCGCCCGTGCTCACATTTCAATCGCTCGTCGACAACACGGTCCGTACGGAAGCCATTGTGACGACGCTGTATGACAGGCTGCCGCCCAATGGCAGCGAGCTTGTAATTTACGACGTCAATCGCAATAGCACGATGTTGCACTTGATGAAGAATCAACCTATCGACCCTGTCGAGAATTTTTCATCGCTGACACCGATGAATTTTAGCGTGACGATACTCAGGAATCGTGACCCATCTACGAACGCAATCGATGTATTGTCACTGCCGGCCGGCCAGATCCAGACCGACAGCAGAACGACGACGTACAGCTGGCCGGCACAAATTTACTCGCTGTCGCATATCGCAATTCCATTTGGACCGGATGACATGTTGTATGGTGATGGCACTGCAGGGACAGAGAATAATCCCGGCATCGTATTCGGCGCACTGGCGCCTCGCGGTGAACGTGGCGTGCTGCTGTTATCGTCGGATTATTTCCTGCGCGCCCGGTACAACCCTTTCATGGAGTTTCAGTCAGAATACCTGACCGAGTGGCTTACCCGGCTGGAAATATCGAATAAATGAGTGACGATAAATCCTTTGCATAGGAACGTAATTCGATTCTTGCTGCCATCACTGCTTGGTGTATTGATTTTTCTGACACCGATTCCCTGGGATGGTCATCTAACAATCGGTATCGGAATTATTACGGCCTGGTTCAGGAGCCTGATGGGCGATTACGGCCTGTCCATCGTAGTCGCGCTCATGGTTCTCACAAGCATTCTGACCTTGCTGGGTTCGGCGTTCCGCGTTGGCTGGATGCAACGACACACTTTGTTAAAAGAGCTTTTCGATGTGCCCCTCATCTGGCTCGCCCTGCGGCTTGTCGGCACGAGCTTCGGTTTGATTTACCTGTTGCAGATCGGACCAGAGCTGCTGCGATCAGAAGATGTCGGTGGCACCGTGTTTGTGAATATTGCAGTCAACGTCCTCGCTGTTTATGTCAGCGCATGCCTGTTGCTACCGTTGTTGACCGATTTCGGATTCATGGAATTCGTTGGCACACTGGCACGCCCCGTGTTTCGGAAAGTGTTCCGTTTGCCAGGACGCGCCGCCATCGATGCGGCGGCATCCGTTGTAGGCGCGGCTGCGATTGGTCTCCTGATTACGATCGGTCAATACAATTCCGGCAACTATACAGCCCGCGAGGCAAGCGTCATCGCGACAAATTTCTCGATTGTTTCGATTCCTTTCAGCCTCGTCGTCGCAACGGTCGCCGGCATCGAGCATCTTTTCATATCCTGGTATGGCGTCGTCATATTGGCTTGCTTGTTGGCGGCGTTTATCACGCCCAGACTTCCGCCTTTGTCACGAAAATCCGATACGTATATCACCGGCTCGCGGAATAATGAAACCGAGAACGTGCCGATGTCACAGTCGCTTTGGAGGGATGCATGGAACCGTGCCTTGCAACGAGCGAATTCCGCACCCGGTGTCCGGCAATTCCTGGTTGGCGGCATGTCGAACCTGGCGTTTTTCCTGTTTTCCGTTATCACCGCGGCCATGGCGCTGGCTACGATTGCGACTCTGCTTACTTTTCACACGCCAATATTCAGTTGGTTGGGCTACCCGTTCATCGCAATTTTCGAGTTCGCGCAATTGCCGGATGCTACTTCGGCAGCACCTGGGCTATTTTCAGGCTTCATGGATCAATACATGCCTGCCATTACGGCGTCGGGCATCGACAGCAATGCAACCAGTTTCGTGCTCGCTGGGCTGTCGGTTTGCCAACTCATTTTCATGTCGGAAGTCGGTGTAATAATGCTGCGGTCCAGCTTGCCAATCGGGCCTGTGGACCTTGTCCTAATCTTCTTGCTACGAACTGTTATCGTATTACCCGTACTAATTGTCGGCGCACACCTCGTCACAGGTTGACCGACCAACCTTGCTGCGTAATTCAAGCGCGTGAATCGTGAATATTTTTGCAACCTTTTGGATGCAATTTATTCTGAGTAGATAGACCGATACCTGCCCCCATCATGGGAGACGAATCCGATGATTAGCCTTGGCGGAAGATCTATTAAAGCTCTGCTGCCGTTTTGTATACTCTGGGTGGCGTCCAGACCGCCGCAGATCTCACTAACGATGCCATTGACAGTTTCTCGAACGGCATGGACATGGCGCCCGATGACTGGAAGCCATTTTACCAGTCTGAATTGGACCGATTGACGAATCAGAAAGAGCAAGGCGAGGATCCATGAACCAGTCAGCTATCGATAATAACCACGGTGGCGAGAACACTCCGGAGCAAAGCATGATCTCAACATTAGCGAAAGTCCTGCCGATCGGCGCGCTGGTGCTGCTGATTTTTCCCATCGGCACAACTCCGGTTTGGCCCGCGGAACCCTTGCAACAAAAGGCCGTGCTCGTAACCGGAGCCAGCACCGGCATTGGGCGCAATATTGCCGAAAGGCTGGCGGCCGAAGGATATTTTGTCTATGCCGGCGCCAGAAAACACAAAGACATCGAAGCGCTGAGCCATATCAGGAACATTCAGGGCGTGCGCCTCGACGTAACGATACAGGACGACATTGACGCGGCAGTTGAAATCATAAAATCGGGCGGCCGAGGCCTGTATGCCATTGTTAACAACGCCGGTGTCGTTGTAATGGGAATTTTGGCCGAAACCGAAGAGTCCGAGCTCGACTTCGTGTTCGATGTCAACGTTTATGGCCCCTACCGAATCACCAAGGCATTTGCACCGATGATTATCGAATCGAAGGGTCGTATCAGCAATATCAGCTCGATGGCCGGTATTGCATCACCCCCGGCCTACGGCATCTACAGTATGAGCAAGCACGCCGTCGAAGCCTTTTCAGGCTCTTTGAACCTGGAGATGGCAACTGTTGGCGTTCATGTCAGCGTCATCGAGCCGGGCCCGTATAATTCGCAAGCCGTTGCTTCGAGTTGCAAGCGTCGCAGCAAACAGGGTTATGACCCGGCGGACTCTCTTTTCAAGGAGCTGGCCGATGAGCTCGCTGTTGCTTGCGATGACCAGATCGACAACCTGTATCCAGAACCCGACGCTGTCGCCGATGCCGTAATGCATGCGCTATTTTCCGATGAGCCCCAGAACCGATATCTCGCCATAACCGACCAGCGCTACGCCGAGGCGATGATGCGCGACGTTCTCAAACAGCTCGTCGAGCTCAATAGCGGCCACGCATTCGGCTACAGCCGCGACGAGTTGATAATGATGCTGGACCAGACGTTACCGGATGCCGAAGGCAACTGAGTCCTTCACGCGTGTTAGACTTTTATTGCCTGTACGAATGGACGAAAGCATTTGAAAAAGGTGACTGTCTTGAGTGCGTTTTCACTCCTCTCGTTATTTACCGGTGCTGATGCCGAGCAACGATTTGGCATAGACCAGTACCTGGCGCTTGACAGCGTGTCAGAAATCAGCGTGAGCCCTGACGGCCTGTACGTTGCGTACACGGTTACATCCAACGATCTCAAGAAGGATCAGACCCGCGACACGGTCTGGATGCAGCCGACCGGCGGCGGTGATCCGATTCAAATGACCGCGTCAGCAAGCGATTCCAGCAGTCCCAGGTGGAGTCCCGATGGCCGCTATCTCGCCGTGTTGTCGGACCGCAAAGACGAGATTACGCAAGTCTGGCTGCTCGACCGGCGCGGCGGTGATGCGCAGCAACTGACCAAATTCAAGCAGGGTATAGATGAGTTCGACTGGGCACCGAACAGCAACAGCATGTTGCTGGTCACAGAAGATCCAACCCCTGCGGATCTCGACGAGGAAGAAAGGCCCAATCCGCGTCCCTATGTCGTCGATCGGCTGCAATTCAAAGAGGACTATGTGGGTTATCTCGATCGCCACCGCTCGCATATTCACATCGTCGACGTTTCCAGCGGTGATACGCGTCAAGTCACCTCAGGCGACTACGACGACAGCGAGCCGGCGTGGTCGGCGGACAGTCAGCGCATCGTATTCGTCAGCAATCGCACAGACAAGCCCGACAGGAATCGCAATACCGACCTCTGGATCGTTGCTGTCAGCAAAGACGGCAACGCACCGCTGCAGTTAACCTCGAATGAAACCGCAGACGCAAGTCCGTCCTGGAGCCCTGACGAACAGTTCGTCGTCTACACCTCGACGGTGCCCGGTTCGTTGCCGATTTACGCCATTCCGCAATTGACAACGGTACACGTTGCGACCGGGTTGTCGGTAGTCGCCGAAACGCTCGCTGAGACGCAGGTATTGTCCGCGCGTTACTCGCCTGACGGCCAAACCGTGCTTGCAATCACCGAATATCATGGCGAGCAAAACCTCGTCAGGATCGATCCAACATCGGGCGCGGTGCAATCGCTGATCGACGGCAGTAACGTTGTAACAGAGTTCGACATCACACCTGATGGTGATCTGTACGCGTTGGTATCCCGGCCGCAGCTACCGGACGAAATTTTTGCTGTGGGCGATGTCAGCATCACACAGATCAGCTTCGTGAGCCAATCGATATTGGGCAAGCTTGCCCTGGCTTCGCTTGAGAAGCATACCTTGCAGAGTGAGGATGGGACGGACATCGATACGTTCATAACGTTTCCACCGGGATACAAAAAAGGCAAGGCATACCCGGGAATATTGATGATTCATGGTGGGCCACAGTCACAATACGACTACGGTTTCGACTACGAGGCACAGCTGCTCGCCGCACAAGGCTATGTCGTCGTAATGCCGAATCCGCGTGGCTCGTATGGTTATGGGCAGGCGTTTGCCGAGGCGATTTATCAGGACTGGGGCGGCATCGATTACGAAGACGTCATGGCGGCGATGGACTTTGCAATCGCCGCAGGCTGGGTGGACGAAGATCGCATGGGCGTGTACGGCTGGTCTTATGGCGGCATGATGACCAATCACGTCATTACGAAGACGGACCGTTTCAAGGCAGCGATCACTGTCGCCAGCGCCACGCTGTACGCGGCGAATTACGGCCACGATCAATATCAACGCTGGTGGGAAGAGGAACTGCGCCTACCCTGGCTTAAGGAAAACCGCGAGAAATGGGAGCGCATATCGCCATTCTATAAACTCGACAAGGTGACAACACCGACATTGATCGCAGGCGGCGAAGACGACTGGAATATACCGATTTTGAATTCCGAACAGCTGTACATAGCGCTTAAGCGACAGGGAGTGCCGACCGAACTCATTGTC
>JADFKA010000038.1 GCA_022565135.1 Pseudomonadota bacterium | reverse complement strand
ATCCAGCATACACCTATGATGATGGCCGTTCTACTGGGGCTGACTATCTCAACCGGTGTGGGACTTTTCTTTGGAGTCTTCCCGGCATTGAAGGCCTCAAAATTAGATCCTGTAACGGCTTTAGGTCATGAGTAATTCGTTTCGCTTTACTGCCGGGACTCGCGAGGGAGTCCATATTGCAATCGATTCACTTCGTGCCAATAAATTCCGAAGCTTCATGACTATTCTTGGAGTTATGATTGGTGTAGGTGCCGTGATACTGGTCAATACAATCATGGACGGCTTTTCCACTTATGCCGAAGCCTCGATAGATAAAATTGGCAGCAACGTAATGTACATCACCAAATGGGCTGAAGATACGGATTTCGATAACTTGACTGATAAGGAGCGTCGACGAAAAAATATTACTATAACCGAGGCGACGACTATCAGGGAGATGTGTCCCCTGGTAAAGGCTGTTTCTCCTGAAAAACGAACGTACGATAATGTTGCCAAATATGGAGACAGACTGATTCGGAATCCTGATGATTTTCGAGGATGCTGGCCGGAACAAATCACTGTAACTAACCGCGAAATGTCCCACGGCCGGTTTATCGACGAAAACGATATGGGTGTGATCTTCTTGTCGAGTTACCTGGGTCCGTCGAATGCATTGGGCGATCACTGCGGCGTCACCGACGGCTTTCAGGTGTTGTTCGCCGGCGCCTCGAATGCGGCAGTGTGCTCGCTGCGCAGAATCGGGCAGAATGCAAAAACGTGAAACGGTCCTCTTTGCTTATCGGGTTACTGGTCTTGGCTGCCACGTCACTGTTTTATTTTTCGGCTTGGTCGATTCCGGCAGCCGGCAGGCGATTCGCCGAGTTGTTTCAACGCGCCGAGTACACGCACGGCGTGCCGAGGCATCTGCTGGCACGCATGGCGCAGCAGGAAAGCAATTACGATCCGAACGCACGCAGCGATGCCGGCGCGGTCGGGATCATGCAGATTGTGCCCAGGTGGCATCCGACCGTAAACGCGCTGGACCCGATCGCGGCGATCGACTACGCCGGCGAATTGCTGCGGAGACATTTTGATCGCTTCGGGTCCTGGGTCAAAGCGCTCGGTGCGTACAATGCCGGACCGACCAGGTTAGCGCGCGAAGTCTCGGCGGGCGGCGTAAACTGGTTGGCAGGTATGCCGGCAGAGACGCAGGCATACATTGCCAGGATCACAGCCGACGTGAGGGTGAGCTAATGAAGAAATACTTTTTAACGGTTGCAGTTTTGTGTTCGATGGTCGTTGTCGGGTGCTCGATCTTCCATGACAAGACATCCGACCTCGAGCGCGAAGGTCAACGACTGTTCGCGAGCTGCGATCATCTCGGCGTTGACGACGTCGCGACGATCCGCGCGGGTGAGTTTGTGTGCAAAGGCGCGCGCATCAATCCGTTCCACGGCAGCAAGCCAAGTGCGAACAACCGATCCTGCGGCGACTGTCACCAGCCTGGCATCAATTTTTCGTTGACGCCGACGCGAGTCGCCAAGCTGGCAGCCGATCATCCGGTATTCTTTGACGGTCTCGACGAGGACCTCGACAGGCTGAAAGCGGACGCGCTGGTGCATGTGCTCGCGCCAGGTGTCGACGAATTTCGGCAGTCACCTAAGCTGATTCACTTGCGCGACTTGTGCGATGCGTACGGCAATTGCGACGGCCTCGGCCTGGGCGGCGATCGTGTCGAGAATTTGAACGCGTTTATTATTCAAGCGATCGGCAATCACATGAGCGCGACAACGGCACGCGTCGCCGGCGTCGACTTCCGCGTGCCGAATGCGCAAGAGCTGAAAGCGATCAACGCGTACATGCGATCGCGATTGGTGGCGGACCAGGACGAACGTTAACCGGATGCGTGATGACGGACTTGATGCAACAAGAATTGCGCGGTGGTTGGCTAGGCATCGGTGACGCCTATCAGCCGCTAGACTTTATGGGCGCCGCGCTCGGCGCGTACGCTATTTGGGCGGGGCTGACCGGCAACGCACCGCGCGCGTTAACCGTCGCGCTCGGCGTCGGCCTGGTGTACATACATTCGCGTCGCTTTTTATACGCGCCGAAGGATCGCGCCGGCCTGGTGCGATTGCTGCAAAGTTTAAATGTCACGCCGCAGGAATTGACGGGCGAGCTGTGATGGCAGAGACGACGTTAATCAGATCGTTGACGCCGACCGGCGAAAAATCGCAGCTCGTGCGACTCATGGACGTGTTTGTGTTTGGGCCGTTGATGATCCAGGCGAGCCGTCGACAGCCTGGCAAGTATTTTAAGGCGGCGCTGTTTGTGATCGGCCTGGGCACGATTTTGTACAACGGCGTGAATTACCTCGAGACGCAGCGAAAAGAAAAGCAAGCCGCGCAGCTCGAGGGCCTGGGTCAACGAATTGCGCCGCACCCTGACCGGAGCGCATTTCCTTTCGTGCGCCGGCGGCCATAGTGTTACGCCTTCGCGGGTTTCCGCGGACTGGTCCCTGCGCTATCATGCCGGCGCGCGAATCTTTAAAGGGGACCAGTGATGACCGCACAAGAAAAGCAAGCGCTGCCGGATTGGGCGCCGGATAATTGCCCGCCGAACGTCGTCAAGCTAATCGACGACGACCAATACCTCGAGGACCTCGGACTGCGCGGCCTCTCGAGCGCTGACAGCGCCGAGCTGCACCAGGCGGTCCGCAATCTGCAGCGTCAGCTCGGCGAGGCATTCCAGAAGGGCACCGCGTCTCGAGGCTGGCGCTGGCGAACTCGGCCGTGGCAATGCCTGGCACTCGGCTGGCTGGTCGGCGTGCTGTGCGGCGCCTGGGTGCTCCACCTGGTACTCGGCTAGGCAACATAATCCTGCGCTGATTCCCGGCACCTGGCGGACCCCTGGTGCGCTGACAGGACCCAAAACCGGCCCTGCGTCACAGTATCGAGTGTGATCCGTTGACCAGGCGCCCAGGGCGTTGCATTCTGCTGGTGCCGGCGTCAGCCGGTGGTCAAATGATCTCCCCAAGGTTCTGACCGTGGCGGGGTCCTGCAGGATGCGGGACCCCAACACACCGGGAGCTGCGACCTCACAGGGGAGAATCGTTATCATCTCTAAAATCCGCAAATTCCCGTCCGACCATCATGTGCGGCTCGCCATCGCCGAAAGGCGCAGCTATAAGTGCGTCGATCGTCACGAGCGGTCATTGCTCGATCGGTCATTGCTCGGTGTCGGTGGCTTTGAGCGCTTGCACCGCGTCGAAAATATGCTGCGTCGCGATGCTTCTAACCTCTCCGAACACGTCGATCGCTTGCGGCTGTCATTGCCGCCGGCGCTGTAGGGGTGAGCGGTGTTTGGCTTCGAGTATCCCGTTATCTCGGCCGATACCGTCATCAAGGTGCGCCTAAAGTGCAACGAGTATCAGCGCGAGTTCGCCGAACGATTCGGCGTGACAAAGCGCACGGTCATTCGGTGGGAGAAGTCGGGCGCGCAATTTCGCCGGTGGGATCAGCGTCCGTGGGGACCGTGGAGGGTGCTGGTAAGGCACTACCCGCGCTTATTTACGAAAGCCGAACGCGAGGTGATCCGCAGGTGACATCGCAGCGATATCGCCGTGTCACTTTGCGAAGGGGTGCCAATGAAAAATAGCAGTCTGAGAAAAAAAAGCCCGGTGTTCCGGCAAGGCTACCGAACAGGCCGCGACGTCGCCGCCGCTTTTGACGTCATGTGCGAGCAAACAGTCGAAGACCGGATGACGGTCAGAGAAAAGGAAATAGCAGAAGTCAATTTTACAGGCGGCCGTCGTCTCGGTTATCGCGAAGGTGCCGAAGATGCCAGCCGCGGGGCGATTCGCGAATCTGGCGTGAGCGGTATTGTCGTCGGCGTTGTTGTTGGCATGGCAGCCGTCGGCGGCTTTTTTATCGGTGTCGCGCTGTGAATCTTTACCACGTACATGTCGCGCTGCGCGGCGAGCATCCCGCCATCAAAACAAACGTGTACGCGCGGACCGCGGTCGAAGCGATCGCCGGATGCGTGAGCACGTTCGAGGATGCGGATGCGGTCAGTGTGAGTTGTTACTTACAAGAGCGCGACGTCGCGATCCTTCGTGGCGGTCTCGACGTGCTGCACGCTGACTGTTTTCCGTAGTGGACGCGGCCGACACCGTGTACCTAGAGTGCCAAGAGTGCGGCGCTGTTTATTGCGTGTCATTGTTTGCTGACGACGATGGGGCGGAACCGGCCTGGTGTCCGTTTTGCAAGTCAGCCGACCTGTTGCTGTGTGAAGTGGCGCCGGTCGAGTCGAAGAAACTCAACTAATGACGACGCTCATAGACGCGCAGGGCGCAGGCGCCGGTCGTTGCGACGCGAAGTGTTACGACGCCCAGGGGCCGGACTGTGATTGCGTGTGCGGCGGCATGAATCACGGCATGGGAAAAGCGCACGCGACCGAAAATACGTGCCAGCTCGCCGGCACCATGCTCGACCAGGTCAAAGCGCGCGGCGGCTTTATTTCCGAAGCGATCCGGCAGCGCGAGTTATTCTAATGCCGCAACGACATCGGCGTCCGCCGCCCAAGTTCCCCTTTCACGTCGACTGTTTCCAATGCGATAGCGCGCTGCTCGTGTATGCAGTCGACAGCGCAGCGGCAGATATTAAAATCGCAGCGCGTGGCTGGAAGCGTAATCCCTATCGCTGCTTGCGCTGCGTCACGGTACACGATCAACAACGCACTGGCGTGCTGGACGCAAGGGCGTGAAGCATGAGCATGACCGAGGACATTATCTTTTCCGATCCAGTGCTGCGCCGTATTTGTTTCGACGAACGACGCTTTGCGCCGCAAAGCGAACGCAAGGACGCCACTGTCAATATGCACCTGTACGCCATCAGCGAACGCAAGGTGATTTTCTACAAGACAAAAGATATACAGACGGCCGAAGCGCTGCAGCTCGAAATGCGCGCGCACTGGTTTGCGCTGCGCGAACTGTGCGACGGTTATTTTATCGACATGCCGCTCGGCGACGAGTGCGAACACGTCATGCGGTTTGCCCATGACCGACTGGACCGATGCTTCGCAATCGACTTTCGTGCGCGAGGGGCCTGTTGGCATCGGTACGGACGACGGACTGCTCCGCCCTGGCGAACCGTGCAGGCCAAGCTCGGCTGACGGGAGGGCGCAAGAACACCAGCGACAACACCCGCACCCGTTCCACGATTGCCAGCGCATCGCCGCCGAATTTGACGACGACAAGGACCGGGCGCGCGATTTTCTATTGCCACAACACAAGTCGCTCGGCTCCGAGCGCGACGACCCCGGTGCGCTATCTGTCTACGAGCGGCATCGCATCGTCGAGCACCGAGTCGCCGATTTTTTGCTTCACCAGGTAGCACCGTACGCTGAAAAAAATGACGAGCAGGACGTCGCTCGAGTCCTGCACAAAATCTCACTCGATATGTATGCGTGCCGCACGTCGGGCCACTTCGGCATCGGTACGCATGGCAAGCCGATCATCGCCTGGGACAGCAAGTGCTCGCAGGCGAGGCTGTGCCCGGACGAATCACGGCATCAAGCGCAACGACTTTTCGAGCGCTACAACAACACGATCATCGACCATGTGCGCAAAGGCGGCCGCGTTTATAAGCTGTGGCCTACGTTGCCGAACTATCGACTCGGCCGACTGCTCGAAGGCAAGCGCTATATTTTCAAGCGCTGGCGCAATCGCATCGTGCGCCCGCAGAAAAATAAAAAAAACAAATTCGGCCACGACGGCTCACTCGTGATCCAAGAGGACCCGTTAAGCGCGGCGCACTATTGGAACGTACACCTGAACGTCATCATGTTGACGCGCAGTCGGCTCGACTTCTGGGCCGTGCGCGAGGCGTGGGGCTGCAATATCGAAATGCGTGAACACCAGGTGTTTACCGAAAAGGGCATGCACAACCTATTCAACGAAATGGTCAAGTACTCAGTGCAGCCGGTGCCGGCAAAGTCCATTGAAAAGAAACGCACCAAGGCGCCAGCATTCACTGAATGGACGCCTGCCGAAGCTCTCGAGTGGTTCAAGGCCGGCGTCCGCTTTCACCGTGTGCGCTCCTACGGCACGCTGTACGGGGTCGGCAAGCCGGAGCGGCCGCAGGTACGCCCGCTGTATTGGCTCGGCGTCCTGCGCTGGCAGCCGACCGGCTACGGTGTTACCTGGCGCGACCACAACCTCGCGGATATTTCGCGTCACATGCTCCGCATGGACTGCCGCGCCCTTGACTTGATACGGGGTAAAAGGTCGACAGTGAGACGGGGCTACAAGCAGGCACCCAGGCCGCCATGATCGAAGTCGGCGGGTGCCCGTAGTGACGGGACCAGGTCGACGCCGGCGAACCTTCCATAGTGCAACATTTGAGTTGATCGGTTATGATCGGCGCGGATTCGCTGCGGCCGGGTTTAGTGGTTTTTCCTCGTTGGACAGCGATCCTCGAGCGACGCGCGGTCCCCTGCAGGTGAGCGGGGATATGCGAATACGCAATGGCTAAGGCCGGAGGGGTCGCATTCACCGGCCGCGCGGCCGCTCGATTAACCAGGGGCCACGAGTGAGTCGACCAAAATCTAGCAGGATCACAGCCGACAAGATTTGGGACGTGCGCAATGCACTCGACGAGACTCAAGCTGAATTTGCCGAGCGCTTTTCGCGTTCGCGCTTCACGATCATTCGATGGGAACAAAGCGGCGTTAAATTTGGTGCTCGGTCAACTCGACTTCGCGCCTGGGACCTGGCGTTAGTTGATGCGAGGAACATGACGTGAGTCGATCGAAAACGTGCGAGCACTGCGTGTACTTCTATCCTAACGACACCATACCGCCGCAAGGCATGTGTAAAAGGTTCCCGCCCGTACCGATGATTATGCAGCAACCCGCGAACATCCTCGGCGCTGGCGGCATCGGCATGGCCGGCGTGAATCCGCCAGTCGATGCCGACAACACCTGCGGCGAATTTAAAGACGCAAAGCCGCTCGCACTCGCGAGCTAATGCGCTCATTGTTTAAAAAAGGTAATCACATGGCAATCGCAAAAGAATTGGACGATCAGGGCGACGTCGAACTCAAGGGCAAGGATTTCGAGGCGTTCGCAGTTGTTGGGAGGTTCAAGGGTGACTTCTACCTTATGGACTACACTCTTAACCGCGGACACGATCCTTCATGGACCATCGCCGAGTTCTTCCGCCTGGCGCTCAAGTATCGTCCGAGACGGGTCTTGGTCGAGGCGACAGCCTACCAACGAACCCTAGCTTGGCTGTTGAAGGAGGCAATGCGGCACCAGCGCAGATATTTCGTCATACACGAGTACGATGATCGGAGGAAGAAATACGACCGCATCGTAGATGGACTTAACGGCCCGGCCGCGAACGGCCATCTCTTCGTGTCGCGCGATCATCATGAGTTCATCTCCCAGTTCGAAGCCTACCCCGACGTACCAAATGACGATCTCATCGAGGCCGTCGCCGTAGGCGTTGCGGACCTGCATCGCGGAATTGATGTGATTGATACTTCCGAAGCCGAGGACACGTACAAGACCCTCGTCAAGCGGCAAGAGGAGCGACAACTTGACTATATGAGGGGGGCGCCATAATGCCCTCTCTGACCCTCGAACTGAATCCCGAGGGGAAGACGCACCGGCGTATTGTCGACGGCGTCCGTGATCGGGTTCAGTTCTCGAAGAACTCCTTCCAGAAGCGCCACGACCGCTGGAGGAAGGATGAAGAGGCCATCATGGCCTACCTCCCCGAGCGCGAGGCCGATAAGGATCGGCGTCTGGTGCGTGAGGCGGGCAAACCCCAATACACCACGATCGTCGTGCCTTACTCCTACGGCGTCCTCATGGCATCCCACACCTATTGGACGACCGTGTTTATGTCCCGCACCCCGGTGCTCCAGTACACGGGGCGCCATGGTGAGACGCAACAGCAAATCCAAGCTGTTGAGGCTCTCATCGACTATCAGATGAATGTCGGGCAGATGCTGGTTCCTTTGTACATTTGGCTGCTCGACGTGGGGAAGTACAGCGTCGGGATCATCGGGACGTATTGGGAGGAAGAGGAGTCGGTCGTTTCTTCGATCGAGGAGGTTGAAGTACTCCTCATGGGAGTGATCAAGACCGGGCGGATGAAGAAGCAGAAGATAACCCGGAAGGTTCGAGGGTATGTCGGAAACAAGTTATACAATGTGCGGCCGTTCGACTTCTTCCCAGACCCACGAGTCCCCGTTCATCGCTTCCAAGAGGGGGAGTTCTGTGCAGTTTACAACGAACTAGGTTGGAACGAAATCCTCCGTAGAGGCGAGCAGGGGTTCTACACGAACCTCGACAAACTCCGACAGTCCCCTGCTGGCGAGGCTGGCGTTCGTGACGAGGGTTCCTCACAACTAGAGCTGCCGGTCGACACCGACCAGGGCTTCTTGTCCTCCGGCCCACACATGCGAAAGACAAAGGACGTCGTCAAGTTCTTCGAATGCACGATCGAGTTGATCCCTCGTAACTGGGGGCTTGGCCAGGGTGCCCTGTCCGAGAAGTGGGTCTTTACTGTTACGTCGGATTGGAAGCTTTGCATCGGGGCGCAGCCCCTCGGCGCTCTGCACAATAAGTTTTCCTTCCACGTCATCGAATTCGAACCTGAAGGCTACGCACTCGTCAATCGGAGCCTTCCAGAAGTGTTGAAGCCCATCCAAGATACGATGGACTGGCTGGTGAACGCGCACTTCTACAACGTGCGAAAGGCGCTCAACAACCAGTGGGTGGTTGATCCATCTCGCGTGATGATGGGCGATGTCCTCGATCCGCTACCCGGCGGAGTCATCCGCCTCGCCCCCGAGGCATACGGGACCGACCCGAAAGATCCAATCACACAGCTTGCTGTCGTAGATGTGACAGCGAACCACCTTCGTGACATGGACTTCATGAACATGGTTGGGCAGCGGGCTAGTGGAGTCAGCGACAGCATCCTTGGGGTGCTTCAGCAAGGAGGCCGGAAGACGGCCACCGAGGTACGCACCAGTTCATCTTTCGGAATCAACCGATTGAAGACCCAGTCGGAGTACTATTCTGCAATGGGCTGGGCGCCTATGTCGCAGATGTTGCTGCAAAACTCTCAGCAGTATTACGATATGGAGCAGAAGTTCCGCATCGTGGGTGACCTGGCGCGGGATGCTGGAGAGGCGTTCATCACTATCACACCAGATTCAATTCAAGGCTTTTATGACTTTGTCCCCGTGGATGGTACGTTGCCGATTGATCGTTTCGCTCAGGCGAACCTCTGGAGGGAGTTGCTGGCGAACGTTCGCCAGATGCCCGAAATCGCCACGAAGTATGACATGGGTCGCATCTTCGAATGGGTCGCGCAGTTGGCGGGGTTGAAGAATATCTCGCAGTTCCGCATCGAAGTCCAACCGGATGATGTCGCGGCGGCGGCCGCCCAGGCGGGCAACCTGATCCCCCTAAATGGAGGTGGCGGAAGTCCTGGCGCCGAGCGCGACCTCTCACGCGTGCCCGCTCCGCAGGTGAGTGGCAATGTAGGACCAACAGGATGAGTAACGCGGAACAACTGGATCTTGACCTCGCCGACGACTCTCCTCAGTGGGGAAAGGTCAAAGAGGCCCGAGATATCGTGGACGAGATGAGCCAACTCATGGCGACGCCTGGCTGGCAGCGTCTTGTGAAGGCCCTGAAGATCCGGGCGAAGGTCCAAGAGGAGTTCCTCGAAAAGCCTATCACAGACCCTACGTCGATCTATCGGCAGGAGTTTGCAAAGGGCTGCCGGGCGGAGGATCGCTACATCATGGAGCTTCCTGAACTCTGGCGGAGAACCATGCAAGAGACTCTCAAAGCTCTGACTCAAACCGAGGAGACGTAGAATGGCAAAGAAGAAATACGAGACGCCGGCAAGCGAGCCTGCAGAGGCTCCCTCGGCGGTTCCCGAAGGCGAGTCCGGCGAGGAGGCAGCTCCCGACGCCGAGATGAAGGCCTTCTTGGCGGATGAAGAGGACGATTTGGAGACTATGGATCTGGACGAAACTCCAGGTGAAAAGGCTCCGGAGAAAGTCGAAGGGAAGGCAGAGCCGACGGACGCAGCTCCTGAAGGCAAGGCCGAACTGGCAAGGGACAAAGCGCCTGCGGGCGAAACTCCTGCGCCGGAAGAGGTCAAGCCTACAGAACCTGCTCCGAAGGTTGAGCCTGCTCCCGAGCAGCCCCCGGCAGATGCGCCAACCGAGCCGGTAGCTGCTAAACCGGAACCGACAGTCGAGCCGGTTCCCGAGGTCTCTGCGGAAGAACTCGCAAAACAGCATCGCGAGTGGCGAGATGGACAGGAGAAGTTCCTCGCTGAACACTACGCGATCGATGACACGTTGGCGGAAGAACTGGACAGCGATCCTCGGACGGTTATTCCGAAGTTGCTGGCTCTGTAGCAGGTTTTTCATCTGGACACCCATGTACCTTGAAAATATAGTAGCCTTTTTTTTCTAGATCGTCTTCTTGACCAGGTGCAGCACCCTGTGTTGAAGCAGTTTTACTGATTGCAGTCATTTTTGCATTTTTTGCAAATTTTAGGTATTTTTCTGC
>JADFKA010000037.1 GCA_022565135.1 Pseudomonadota bacterium | reverse complement strand
CAATGGAGATCGTTGACCGCATTGGGCGTCTGATCATATTGATGTTGCAGGGTGCCGGAGCTTCGCGACTGTCGCAAAAAGAGATGGATCGCATGGCTGACGCGATCGTCAGCATCGAGTATTACATGGAGACGGTGAAGGCTGGACGTAGCGAGCCATGGTACATGCTTGATAATGCCGAGGCTTGTCTGGCTGTGCTGGCAGACGTCGAACACCGACTTGCGCGGGAGGAAGCCGCCGCGCCAACAGCGGCGACGACAACAGGCATCGTTCGGCATGAGGGAGATGCGGCGGCAGAGGAACAGGCTCGCGCCGCAAAAGCGCGAGCGACAGAAATTATGCCATTGCCCGTCGTCGCATCTGACGTCGAGCATCTTGAGCCTGAACTTCTTGAGTTATTCATCGAAGAGGCCAGGGAGGAAGTCGCGTTAATCATTCGCAAACTGCCGGTCTGGCAAGACGCGCCCGATGACATGGAGACACTCATCACGGTGCGGCGATCATTCCACACGCTGAAGGGCAGTGGCCGAATGGTGGGTGCTGAACGTATCGGCGAGTATAGCTGGAGTATTGAAAACCTGCTAAATCGTTTGATTAATCGCACGCTCGTGCGCACTCCACCCATGGTCGACTTTATACTTGATGCAGCAGCTGCATTGCCAGGATTGATAGAGCAACTTGAAGTTGGCACCGAACCGACGGCCGATATCAGACTGCTGATGGCGCGGGCAAATGCGTTCACAGAAGGTGACCCTAATGCAGCTGTGCTGACGATCGCAAGCTCTGCACCAGAAACTCCAGATGACGATGAAGCCGCGTTGGAAATGGATCCGGTGCTGCTGGACATCTTCTCAAAGGAGACGACGGGACATCTCAAGGTGATCACAGATTACCTCGCTGCTTGCGAAGGACACACGCCGCCGTTTGATGTTACTGATAAATTGCACCGTGCCTGCCATACCCTGCACGGCAGTGCGAACATGGCCAATGTTGAACGCGGGGTAGCTGTAGCCGCCGCGCTGAATCGATTTGTGCGGCGAGTATACGACTACAAGATCGGTTTTCAGCAATCAGGGCTGAACGGGTTGCGCGCAGCAGCCAAAGCGATCGCGACGATTGTCGGTGACATCAATCAGTCCGAGCGGCGTCGGGCCGACTATACAGCGCTGATTGATCACCTGACGATGCTGACCGATGCTGTACAGCCCGAAGATACAATTGTGCGGGAAGCGGAGCCCGACTTCATTCAAAAGCCGACAGCCATCGTTGAGGATGTGCCGGAGGAGGCTGAATACGATGCAGAGATTGCGGCCATCTTCACGGAGGAATCGGCTGAGCTGCTCGAAATGGCCGACAAGGCGCTGATTGGGTGGAGCAAGAACAGGGGTGCTCGCCAGCCAATGGAGGAATTCAAACGCCATCTCCACACCCTCAAAGGTGGTGCCCGCATGGCCGGCATCACGGCGATGGGCGACCTGAGTCACGAACTCGAGACGTTGGTTATCTCGATTGATGAAGGTCGCATCAAGGCTTCGCGCGCGGTGGATGAGCTGTTGCAACATAGCGTCGATGAGTTGCACCGCATGCGCGATACGGTAATCACAGGTAAACCCGTAGCCGCTGCCAACGCCCTGCTAAAACGCATTCAACAGGCAAATGCCGGGTTTGAGGTGGCGGACGAAGCGCAGGTGGAAACAGCGCCAACGGACGCAGAGGTCGAAAAGGCCGTGCCGGCTGAGTTCACTATTGAGCCGGATGACACTGTCAGTATGGTTATTATTGACACACCGCTGGCCGACGAGCTGGCACAAATCGGCAGACCGGCGCCGGATCAGGATGCTGCGCCACAGATTACCGAAGGGCAGCAGGTTGCTGAGCCGGAGTCGGAACCTGAGTCTGCGCCGGAGCCCGAACCTGTGCCTGAACCGATCCAGGCAACCCCAAAGGCGGTGCAAAAGAAACAGCGTCAGGAATTTGCGCGCATCGATGCTGATTTGCTCGAAGACCTGCTAAACGCCGCCGGCGAGATCAGCATTTATCAATCACGTTTGAGCCAGCAAGTCAGTTCATTCGAGTTTCATGTTGATGAACTTGAACAAACCATCAGTCGCCTACGGGAGCAATTACGGAAACTTGAGATCGAGACCGAAGCGCAGATCATGCACGGCCACCAGGATACCGCTGTGGCACACGACTTTGATCCGCTCGAACTCGATCGCTATTCGAATATTCAGCAGCTCTCTCGCGCGCTTGCCGAATCGGCCAGCGACCTGGGCAGTATCAAAGACCTGTTGCAGGGGGTAACGACCGAATCCGAGGGTCTCCTCGTGCAGCAGTCACGCGTGACAGCCGAGTTGCAAGATGGGCTGATGCGAGCGCGCATGGTGCCGTTTGAAAACCATGTGCCGCGACTGACCCGCCTCGTGCGTCAGATTGCGAAAGAGGCTGGTAAGCGCGCCGAACTGGCTGTCGAAGGCGCGTCCGGCGAACTTGATCGCCAGGTACTCAACAAGATGTTGCCGCCCTTCGAGCACATGCTGCGTAACGCGGTCGTGCACGGCATCGAAGAGCCCAACGAACGTCAGAAGGCGAAAAAGCCGGCGACGGGACGAATCACTATCCGCCTGCGCCGCGAAGGCTCGGAGATGATCATCGACGTCGCCGATGATGGATCAGGTCTCGATGTCGATGCGATTCGTCGCAAAGCGTATGAACTCGACATGCTCAAACCCGATGCCAAGGTTAGCGACGACGAAATCATGAACCTGATTTTAACACCAGGATTCTCGACGGCGGGCAAGGTTACGCAGTCAGCCGGGCGCGGTGTCGGCATGGATGTTGTGGCCAATGAAGTCAAAAAACTGGGTGGGTCACTGCACATTTCGTCTGTAACCGGGCAAGGAACGAACTTCACAGTGCGTCTGCCGTTTACGCTGGCAATTACGCAGGCGCTGATTATTCGCACGGGCGAAGAGGTGTATGCATTGCCGCTGCCTTCAGTTGAAGGCGTCGCGCGGATTCCACGCGCCGAACTGGAAAACCGCTTAAGTCAAATCGAGCCGAGTTATGTATACGGTGAGCAGACTTACCGGTTCCGCCACCTCGGCATGTACCTCGGTGGGCAGGCTGCGAAACTTCCCGAAGACGACGCGTTCGTTCCCGTCATCCTTGTCAGGGCAGGCGAACACTCCGCTGCACTACTCACCGATGAGATGCTCGCAAGTCGCGAAATCGTGGTTAAGTCGGTAGGACCGCAATTGGCGAGTATTCGAGGCATATCCGGCGCCACAATCCTGGGCGATGGTAGCGTCGTACTGATTCTCGATATCGCTGCGCTAGTTCGTGGCGGGGTGCCGGTTGTTGAACTGAAGACCGCTGCACCAACTCCGATCGACGAACGACCCGTCGCGCTGGTCGTCGATGATTCGATTACGGTACGCCGTGTTACGGAACGGCTCCTGGAACGCCACGGCATGCGGGTTGTTACCGCCAAGGACGGTCTTGATGCGATCGGTGTGTTACAGGACAACAAACCCGACATCATCGTGCTGGACATCGAAATGCCGCGCATGGATGGCTACGAGTTTGCGTTGCATGTACGAAATGACGATCGTGTTGCCGATGTGCCGATTATCATGGTGACATCACGTGTGGGCGACAAACACAGGGCTCGCGCGATCGAGCTCGGTGTCAATGATTACCTGGGCAAGCCGTATCAGGATTCGGCGTTACTCGAGGCCATTCAACGACTGCTCGAAGAGAAGGGGATCATGCTGTCGTGACTGCAACGCCTGATGAACTGTATAGCCTCCTGGTGCCGTTATCCGATGACCGCTTGATTGTGCCGCGTGTCTGTGTCGCCGAGGTTGTGCGTTTTTCGAAACCCGATCACGAGGCTGGCGCGCACAGCTGGATGCTGGGCACGGTTATCTGGAATGGACGCTCCTTACCGGTCGTGTCATTTGAGGGTGCGCTGGGTAAAGCAGTGCCTGCCATAACGGGCCGCACACGAATTGTAGTGTTCTATGCAACCACCGGACAGTTGAAGACCGGATACTTCGGCATCTTGACGCAGGGATTTCCGCAACTCGTACGGGTCAATCGTGATGTCCTCAAACTCGATTCGACTGATGATTGGCCCGAGTCAGCGCCCGTACTGTGTCGCGTCAAGATGATCAATGAATTTCCACTGATTCCTGATCTTGAGAGACTAGAGAGTATGCTCGTCGAAGAGTCAATTCAGGCCTAGGAGTCTGCGCGGTAGAAAGTATTCCTACTACGAAAGCGTCACAGCGGTCCATTTTTCCGATCTTTTTCATGCAGCACATCCCTGTGCTGCACCTCGAAGAGGCGACCTTCGGTCGTGCAAATCGGCAATCCTGCCGATTTGTCGTTACGTAATCCCACTATGTGCCTCAAAAGATCGAATAACTGTCCTCGCTATGACACTTTCTCGCTACGGATATTTCTACCGCGCAGACTCCTAACATTCTGTCAAAGTGCCAGGTCTCCCCATAATGACTGCACGATTGCGATTGACGCGATGGCGGCCGATTCAGTCCGCAGTATCCGCGGTCCTAAAGAAACTGACACGAATCCCGCGATTGCGGCGTCTGCAATTTCTTTGTCGCTGAACCCACCTTCCGGGCCGATCAGAATGCAGACCTTGTTCTGGGGCTTTTGCACCGATGTCAATGGAGTTGCGGCGCCGGGCTGCAGGATCAAGTCAGTATCTGCAGCTTCGGTTCTGGTCTCCAACCAGGACTTCAGCGGCATCGGTGTATCGATTAACGGCGGCCGGATTCGCCCCGACTGTTCGCAGGCGCTCTCGGCAATCTTTTGCCAATGATCCCGGCGCCTTGTCGCCCGGCTCGCATCGAGTTTGACGACACCGTGTTCGGTTAATACCGGAGAGATGCGCTTTACACCGAGTTCAGTTGCCTTTTGCACGACGAAATCCATGCGTTCGCCCCGTGAAACGCCTTGTACGAGGTGTACTTTGAGCGGCGATTCGGTCGTGGTCTCGCTGCGATCGTGAAGCTTGATGACTGCCGAAGTCTTTGCAATGCTTGCAACCGTCGCGCTGAATTCGCCCTTGTCGCCATTGAAAACAGCAAGGGAATCACCGGCACGTAATCTCAGCACGCGACCGATGTAGTGCGTCTGGTCCTCGTTTAGGTCCAACTGCAGATCAGGGCGTAGGTCGCCACTGACAAACAATCGTGATAGGCGCATCGTTGTTGCCTGACGGGTCAAAGGTCGTTGACAGTCAACGCCTGCAACCCTGACTATCGTCTTTCCTGGCAGGTGGGGCAACCATCGATGGGTACATCATTCAATGTCGCATATAATAACGGGCTTATTCTGCCGGCCCGACAGTGTCCGAGTCCGAATCAGGACGAGCGGCCCGCGGGCGCGGTACCGGAACTGATCGTTATGCATGGAATCAGTCTGCCGCCCGGCGAATTCGGCGGCCCAGAGATCGAGCAGTTTTTTATGAATTGTCTCGACTGGGACAGCCATGCGTACTTTGATGAGATTCGGAGCCTCAAAGTGTCGCCGCACCTGCTGATTCGTCGGTGTGGTGAATTGATCCAGTTCGTTCCGTTTACTCGTAGTGCATGGCACGCTGGTGCGTCAGCGTTTCGTGACCGCACATGCTGCAACGATTTTTCGATAGGCATTGAACTCGAGGGCAATGACGATACGCCTTACGACGATCGCCAATATGAATGCCTTATTGCAAGCGTCGCAGCATTGTTGCATGCGTATTCTACGCTCTCGACGCGCAGGATTGTGGCGCACTCGGACATTGCTCCGGGACGAAAAACCGATCCCGGCCCTGCTTTCGATTGGCTTCGATTGTATGATGGGCTGAGCCACGAACAATCACGGGAAAATTCTGACTCGCAATGAACCTGATTGCATTGCTATTGGGCCTCGTCGTCGAACGATTGGCGACCAGGTTATTCCACCTGCGCCGGCTGCGATGGCTCGATCGGCTGATTGACGCCGGTTTTGGGCACGCGCAGCGGCTGGCGACGTGGCCGGCGCTGATCCCCGTCGTCCTGCTAGCTCTACTGCTCGTATCACCGGTCGCGGCGACGTCGCTCGCTCTCGGCGACAAGCTGGCTGGACTGCCCTACATGGCGTTCGCGATCCTGCTGCTGTTTTTCTCACTCGGCCCGCAAGACATCGGCGAAGATGTCGACGAATATTGCAGGTCCCTGGAGGAAGGCGACGAAGCACGGATTCAGCAAACGGCAAAGTCCATAGTCGAGAGTGATGTGCCTGACGCGGACCTTGAACGTATTCACAAGGTTGAAGAGGCCGTTTGTATACAGGCCAATAATCGTCTGTTTGCCGTCATATTCTGGTTTGTCTTGCTTGGCCCGTTGGGTGCATGGGCTTATCGCGTCACGGACTTGATTCGTCGTCGTGCTGTTTTCAGCGCAACGCGCGATGAAGAAACGGACGGCACGGCGTCCCGTGTTCGCGATGCGGCCGTCATGATACACGGCTGGCTTGCCTGGATCCCGGCGCGACTTACTGCAATCGGTTACGCGGCGGCGGGAAACTTTGATGCCGCGATTGGAGCCTGGCGTGCGCCGAGTGAACAACAAGATGCGACCACATCGGAGTACAACGAGAACCTGCTTGCGAGAGTCGGCGTCAGTGCACTCGCTCTCGTCGACGAGGAGGGCGAGGACCTGATGAAACGGGGCGTGCGTGGTGCGACAGCCGCAAATCGAATGGTATTTCGCCTGTTGCTGATATGGGCAGTGATTATTGCGGCGATGACCCTGTACGGCTGGACTCGGTGAGACTTACGGGTTGCTGTGGCCTGACAATTGCGCTGTCAGCCCTGCTTGGATGTTCACAACCGCCTGAGCCTGCGACAACGCTGTCGACGTATTCGCGCGTCGTCACCCTTGCACCGAACCTGACCGAGCTGATGTTTGCCGCCGGTGCTGGCGACGCGCTGGTCGGCGTCAGCGCTTACTCAGATTTTCCACTCGCAGTACGCGAATTGCCGATTATCGGGGATGCGTTTTCGGTCGATCAGGAGCAGCTTGCACTGCTCGATCCGGATGCCTTGTTCGCCTGGCAAAGCGGAACCCCGGCACGTGTCGTCGACGAACTCAGGCGAATCGGATACCACGTGGAAGTGCTGCGTACCCGAAGTCTTGATGATGTTGCCGCCGCACTGATTCGTATTGGTGAATTGACCGGGCACGAGCAAGAAGCGGGCCGGGCGGCGGCTGATTATGTCGATGGACTCAAGGCGCTCGAACTGCGTTTTGCCGGAGAACCGTTGCTGCGCGTGTTCTACCAGGTTTCCCAAC
Source organism: Pseudomonadota bacterium (assembly GCA_022565135.1). Taxonomy (GTDB): domain Bacteria; phylum Pseudomonadota; class Gammaproteobacteria; order Steroidobacterales; family Woeseiaceae; genus UBA1847. The sequence continues at coordinate 3,287 of JADFKA010000037.1, read as the reverse complement.
GTCCGTTGTATACGATCAATGGATCGCATTTCGTCAGCGAACTGATTGAGCTGTGTGGTGGCCGGAATATCTTCGATGATCTCAACGAACTCGCGCCGGCGATCGCGGTTGAGGCCGTGATAGAGCGCGATCCCGAGGTGATGCTTGCCAGTGACGAAGCGGGCAACGAGGCATTTTCCGAATGGGATCGATGGCCGAATATCGCGGCGAATCGCATGCGGAATCGATTCTTGATGCCAGCCGATGAAATCGGCCGCGCGACGCCGCGATTGCTGATCGCCGGCGAATCGGTTTGCCGTGCCTTGCAACAGGCGCGGGTCAGTCGCAAGTCGGCAATTGATACGGCGCGTTGAGCGTTGCAATCAACCTTCGTCGCGCTACTGCGCGTGACCTGGACGAAGTACAGGCATGGCTGCGCGATGCGGGCCTGCCGAGCGAAGATCTGACGGCGGCACACATGCGTCAATTCCTGGTCGCGATAAGTGCAGATGTTCGGGTCGGAATGATAGGGCTGGAGAATTTCGGCAACGTTGGCCTGTTGCGTTCACTCGTTGTGGATAGCGATTATCGCAGCGCGGGAATCGGCCGCCGGCTCGTACACGCACTCGAATCGAAAGCCGCCCGCTCAGGCATTGTCGAATTTTGGTTGCTGACGATTGATGCAGACCCGTTCTTCTCCCGGCTCGACTACGTTGATTGCGAACGTGATGCTGCGCCGGAGGCGATTCGCCGCACTGACGAATTCTCCAGACTGTGTCCGGGCGACGCGGTTTTGATGCGTAAACGCCTGCTAACGATCCCTTTTCCAGAGCACCTCCTGGCCATTCTCGGCCCTGGCGAGCACACGAGCGATGACGAATAGCAGGTCGGACAAGCGGTTCAGATAGCGGATGACTTCGGGGCGCACGGTCTCGACTGCCGTGAGCGTCGTAACACGCCGTTCGGCCCGGCGAACGATGGTTCTGGCCAGGTGGCATGCGGCCGCCGCCTGGCCGCCACCTGGCAAGATAAATTCTTCGAGTGCAGGAAGGTCCTTGTTTAGCCCATCGAGCTCAGACTCGAGACGTTCGACATATTGATCAGTAACCGCGCTGTGCCCGGGAATACAAAGTTCGCCGCCAAGCTCGAACAAGTCGTGTTGCACCTCGGTCAAAATGTCCGCGATGAACTGCGGTACTGATGCGCAGGCGAGTGTTACCCCAATCGCGCTATTGGCTTCGTCAACTGTGCCGTAGGCGTCGACACGTACGCTGTCTTTGGCGACACGAGTGCCGTCACCAAGGCCGGTCGTGCCGTCGTCACCAGTGCGCGTATAAATTTTGCTGAGTCGCTTGCCCATACAGTGTCGCCAGCTAGTCCCAGCGGTATTTTAACTCGATAAATCCGCTGTGCTCTTGCATGCGGAAGTTAGCCGCGGTTTCGTACTCGGTGTCGAGCAGGTTTTCGATACGGGCGTTCAGGCTCCAGTCGTCGTTGATACGGATCAGGCCGGTCAGGTTGGCCAGCACATAGCCCGCCAGAGGAATGCCGCCGAAGTCTTCGCGGTCGCCACTGGCAATCACAGAGACACCGAGTCGGTGCTGACCAATATCTTGTGTGTACGAGAGCGTGATGATCTCCTCTGCGCGACGCAGAAGTCGCTCGCCAGTCGAGGCGTTGTCGGCTTTTTGTCTTAAAAGATCGGCACGCACGACAAATCCCTCGCCCCGGTACTCGTACCCCAGCTGTGCACCACGTATTTCTGCTGAATCGATGTTCTGCAATTCAAACGTCTGCAAATTGAACTCAATCAGGTCCTCGATATCGTTGCTATACAGTTCAAATTCGAGGCTGTGCCGCGTACCTGGCGAGTAACGAATTCCTAGCTGAGCGTCGTTGGCCAGCTCGGGCTGCAGATTTGGATTGCCGCCGAAACCAAATCGATCCGTCGCATCGGGAGCCCGAAACGCGTGCCCGACGCCCACATTGAGAGTCCAGTCATCGTTGAGCTCATAGGCGTACTCGGCATTCCAGGTCGTGTGCTTGCCAAAAGTCTCGTGATCCGTCAGTCGCAGCGCGACAAAGGCGCGGTGGCGGTTGCCGAACCATTGATCCTGCAGGAATACGGCGCGAACGTCGGTATCTTCTTCGAATCCCGAGCCGAATGAGAGTGTCGATGCAGTCTCATCGATGGCGAACAGACCGCCGGTCACCGTATGGTCCTTGAACGCGTGACTGTATTGCCAGTCGATGCTCAGACGTTCCGATTTGACGAAATCGTCGCCCTGATTTTGAGCGATCTGGTCCTGCATGAATGACACGATGATTTTGCTGGTGCCGCGATCAGACAGTTTCGAAATCACCGCCAAAGCTGATGTTGCGTTGTCATAGTCCTGGTCGACAGGCGTCAAAAAGAAATCGAGGTACTTGACATTACCTTTGCTCTGCCAGTGCCGAATACTGATGTCGCTATTGCCAATGTGCCTGGATGCATAGAGGTTGGCCGATATATTGTCGTAGCCACGCTCAATGCTGGAATCTGTCCGTGGCGCATAACCATCGGTTGACTGCCAGCTCAGCGTAATGCCGAACTCACCATCGTCCCCATGGTCTCCGCCCGAAACGTAGCCGGACTGAGTATCGAAGCTGCCGGTCCCAAGGCTACCTTCGAGGTATGCGTCGCGCGCTCTGCGAGTAATAATATTGATTACTCCACCGATCGCGTCGGTACCAAATAGCGCCGACCGCGCGCCCTTGACGATTTCTATTCGCTCGATAATTTCCGGTGCAATGTGCTGGATGGCGGCCCCACCGAGTGTGCCGGGATTGATACGTACACCATCGATAAGAACGAGAGTGTGATTGCTTTCTGTACCACGCATGAATATCGACGTTGCCTGGCCGGGACCGCCATTGCGTCCGATATCGATGCCGGCCTCAAAGCGAAGCAATTCGGCCAGGTCGGTCGCAAGCGACAACTCAATGTCTTCGCGCGTGATTACGGTTACCGGAACTATTGCATCTGCCAGAGGAATCTCAGTGCGCGTCGCCGTGATTATGATCATGTCGCCGGACGTAATATCAGCGCCTGTGGCAGGAGCCATGACAAGAACGATGATCGCCACTACAGCGAGTCGGGAAGTTTTCATGTGCATCTCCAGTGCGTGCCGCCCGCACGCGATGTTATTCGTGAATGTCACGGAGCGAAAAGATTGGAAGGACGGCTTGAAATGGCACGCCCGAACCTGCACCCGCCGCGCCGTTCGCGTCTTCAACAAGCCGGTCTCCGGGCTGACGAGTGGATGAAA
>JADFKA010000327.1 GCA_022565135.1 Pseudomonadota bacterium | reverse complement strand
GCTGAAAAGACAATGTCTCAGGAGCGCCTGCGGGCACGTCGAACGCGTCGAAATTCGCCTGCGCCAGCGTGTTGTCATTGATCGTCACTGCAGTACCCGCGACCTGTGTCCACGCATACGTCAGCACATCTCCGTTAGCGTCGAAGCCGGAGCCATTGAGAGTGACATTGGTCAGCTCAGTCACGGTCCGGTCGGTACCTGCATTCGCTGTTGGCGCTGTATTGCCACCGCCACTACTGCCGCCGCTGCTGCAGGCGGCAAGAGCGAGCATGGCAGTTGCCAAAAGCGCGACGCGGGCTCGTGACAGTAAGACAGGCCGATTAGTGGGGTATACGATCATGCGGTGCTGCATCGTGACATAACATAGTGCGAAACAAGTCCGAATTCAGATTGCCAGTATTGATAAACTTTGTCTCGCAGACGAGCGTAAGGTTCACATTTCTAACCTCTGTACAATAAATGAGCAAAAAAATATGGCCGACAAGAAAATTCTCGTGACCGGCGGCGCCGGTTATATCGGCAGTCACGTCGTTCGCCAACTCGGTAATAACGGCGAGAACGTGATCACGCTCGACAATCTGTCGACCGGATTCGAGGCGGCCGTCACAGCCGGCGACCTCATTGTCGGCGATACGGGCGATGCCGCCCTCCTCGATCAGCTGTTCTCCGATCACAGTATTGACACGGTCATGCATTTTGCGGCGCACACAATCGTGCCCGAGTCCGTTGCCAATCCACTGAAGTACTACGGCAACAACACGGCCAACAGCCGCACCTTGCTCGAACGCGCAACAGAACATGGCGTCAAATATATCGTGTTCTCATCCACTGCCGCCGTGTATGGCATCCCGCCTGGCGGTCATGCATCTGAAACGACGCCGACCAGCCCCATCAATCCGTATGGTACTTCCAAACTCATGACCGAGTGGATGCTACGCGACCTGGCCCTTGCGGGCGGTCCCAGTTACGTGTCCCTGCGCTACTTTAACGTCGCCGGTTGCGAACCGAGCGGCACGATCGGCCAGTCGACGCCCAAAGCGACATTACTGGTCAAAGTCGCCTGCGAGGCAGCCGTGGGCAGTCGCTCCAGTGTTGCAATTTTCGGCACCGATTTTCCGACGCCCGATGGTACGGGACTGCGTGACTACATTCACGTCGAAGACCTCGCAACGGCCCATCTCGATGCGCTGACGTATCTGCGCGATGGCGGCAAGCCGGCAACGCTCAATTGCGGCTACGGTCACGGCTACAGCGTTCGTGAAGTCCTGGCGGCCGTTGAACGCGCCAACGGCGCACCACTCAACATCTCAGAAGAGCCCCGACGCGCCGGCGACCCACCCGAACTCGTCGCGGTTGTCGACAAAATTCATCAGGTGCTCGGCTGGACGCCGCAATTCGACGACCTCGATACCATCGTGCGCACGAGCCTCGCATGGGAACGCAAGATCGCAGCCCAGGACCCAAGCGCTTACTGGGCTGACTAGTACGCCGCCAATGCTACACTGCAACCATGAAATTCCACCGACCCAGATCGCTTAACGGACTGATTCTCGTAGGATTTGGCCTGGTCGGTTTGCCGCTGCTGGTCGCCGTGGTCTGGGCACTCTTCAACCTCGACCGGCTCGCAGAGCAAAGTGAGCGACTGGTGTTCACCGGTGTCGCCACCGCCGACAACAATCGCCTGCTGACGGAGCAACTCGGCTCACTGGAGCGCGTTGTCCGGCAATACGAGGTGCTGCGCAATACCGACAGCCTGCAATTGCTACGCCAGGACCTTGAAACGCTCGAGGCCCGGCTGCGCGAAATGGGCTCACTCACCGAATTGGCCGGCGCGACGCCACTGAACAAATCGATCGGCGCGGCCGCCACGCGCATTGTCGTAACGATGGAAAAAGCGAATCTGAGCGTCGACGCAGCGCAAGTAGCAATCGCTGAGTTCATACCATTGCGTCAAAGCGTAACCGAACTGACTGCAATCCTTACGGCATACGTTGACAGCGAACTTCGCAACTTGCAGGAGAGTACGCGCCATGCGCAGCGCGTTTCGGCCTGGCAGGTCGCAGCGCTCGTGCCGGGAACGATCATCCTCGTTTTGTTTTTTACCATGCTGGTTGCCAAACCCATT
>JADFKA010000036.1 GCA_022565135.1 Pseudomonadota bacterium | reverse complement strand
TTTCGCATTTCATAAAGTCTTGAAATCGTGAAAGCAGGCAGAGTATCCCACAAGTACAGCCATGCTGGGTGCTGAAAAAGCATAAACTGCAACTTTGTAGCGGGGGGCGACATGGCCGACACAGAAATAGCCGAGGTGGAAAAACAGATAGTTGAGCTCACTGCAAAGCTCAACGAACTGCGTAAATCAAATGTAGGTGACGAGGTTCGGAATTATTCGTTTGCGACAATTAACGGTGAAACCGGTTTGCTGGATCTGTTCGGCGACAGGAAACAGTTGTTGCTTATTCACAATATGGGTCAGGGATGCCGATACTGCACACTGTGGGCAGATGGCTTCAACGGTTTCGTCAAGCATCTTGAGTCCGTGATGTCCGTTGTCCTGGTATCAAAAGATCCACCCGAGTTGCAGCGGCGGTTTGCGAGTTCGAGAGAATGGCGATTTCACCTGGCTTCCCATGGCGGCGGCGACTATATAAGCGAACAGACCGTCATGGAAGGCACCGATAACATGCCCGGAGCTGTCGTCTATGAACGCGACGGAGACAAGATCACACGCAAGAACAGTTGCATATTCGGCCCGGGCGATCTCTATTGCTCGATGTGGAGCCTGTTGGGGCTCGCCGGCATTGGCGAGGCCGACTGGACGCCGCAGTATATCTACTGGCAACGTCCGGAGAAGATGGATGACGGTGGCGCCAACCTGCCTGACTGAGGCGAGAGCCAGCGGGCGCCGTTGTCCCCTCAATCACTGCCTGCACTAACTGTGACACCAGTCGCGGACTTGAGTCCCTCCTGTCGATATTCTTCGCGATTACAGAGACTTATTGCGCGAATAGACCAATCTGGGCAGTAAGCAAAGGCGACAGCATGGATGCTAATACTCCGAAAGTGCCAAAACCGCTCGTTCTCGTCGCCTTCGAGGACGCTAAGAGGCGCCAGGTCGTTTGCGACGTCCTGGACCAATTCGGCCTGTGCACATTGACGACCGCGGATGGGAAAGCCGCTGTAGACCAATTCTTGAAATTCCTACCTGATGCTGTCTTGCTTGATGATCAAATACAGGCCCCGGACGAGATTGCTGCTTGCAAGAGCATAAGAGCGCTAGACACAGGCTGTGAGACAGCAATTTTCATCGTTACCGAACGCGACGACAAGCAAGCCGTTGAGCGCGCCTTCAGTTTTGGAGCAACTGATGTCATCGAGCAGCCGATTTCCCTCTCCGTCCTTCCGCATCGCATCCAAAATGCCATAGAAATGGCCAGATCGCTTAGCGACCTGACCGGGCTAATTCGTGCCATCCCCGACCTCATATTCGTTGTCAACGAAAATGGTGAAGTTCAGGACGGATTGAGCGGCCCGGACGCAACCCATACTCTGCAATTGAAGGCGTTAACGACGGCGTCCAAGATCAACTTTTATCCCTGTGAGAACGATGACCGCGCCATTGCTTGCATCAGGCGAGCGCTTGAGACAGGTAAGCCACAAGTATACGAACACGTCCTCGAAGGGCTTGGCATTCACCTGGAAACCCGGTTCGTTACTCGAGACAAGAATACCGTTCTCGCAATCGTAAGAGACATTACTGAGCGAAAGAGTGCCGAGGCAGAAATATACAATCTTGCTTATTTTGACGTACTGACCGAGCTACCCAATCGAGAGCTTTTCAGCCAGAGCCTCGAACGCACGATCAAGATTGCGAAGCGTGATAAGCAGAAATTTGCGGTGCTCTTCATAGATCTGGATCGGTTTAAACGTATCAACGACACTCTTGGGCATAGCATCGGAGACAAACTGCTTAAAGACGTAGCCCGTAGGCTTGCGACCTGTATTCGAGCCACCGACTCCGTTGCCCTTGTGGATCACGTCGAATGTGGAGCCATTAGACTCGCTCGCCTTGGTGGCGACGAATTCGTCATAAAACTCTACGGCATAGAGGCTGAAGAAACCGTCGCAATGATTGCGTCTCGGGTCATTCAAGCATTGACTCCACCGTTTACCTGCGCGGGCCATCAGTTTGTGGTCACGCCGAGTATTGGCATAGCGCTGTATCCACAAGATGGTCAGACGGGCGAAGAACTGCTGATGAGTGCGGATTCCGCGATGTATCGCGCAAAGAATACGGGCCGAAATAATTACAAGTTTTATTCAGAGACGATGCGAACCAAATCGTTGCACAGGCTCGACCTCGAAAATCTGATTCGGACGGCAATTGAGGAGGAGCAATTCGAGCTCCACTACCAGCCAAAGGTTGACGCCGAGTCCGGTCGACTGGTGGGCGCAGAGGCACTATTGCGCTGGCCCCATCCTGAACGCGGAGCCATTGGCCCTGATGAATTTATTCCAATCGCGGAGGAAACCGGCCTGATCGTGCCCATTGGTCGGTGGGTTCTTCGCGAAGCTTGCAATCAGGTGAAAGTGTGGTCCACTTCGCCGATTGGAGCCGTGCCTGTTTCCGTCAATATATCCAGTCACCAATTTCGTGACAGCGGTCTTGTTGAAGACGTATTTGGCGCATTGTCAGATGCTGGTATTGACGCAAGCTTTCTCGAGCTGGAGATAACGGAGAGCGTCCTGTTGCAAGATGAGACCAGAACCCTTGTTGCGCTAAATGTGCTGAAAGAGGCCGGCATTTCTCTATCGATCGACGATTTCGGTACAGGCTATTCATCACTGAGTTATCTGAAGCGATTTCCTATCGATACGATCAAGATTGATCGCTCTTTCGTGAAAGATCTGCATAAGGAAGCGGATGATGCGGCGATATGTGCAGCGATTCTTGCAATGGCACAGCAACTGGGCCTGAATGTCGTGGCCGAGGGTGTCGAGACGATGCAGCAACTGGAGTTCCTGCGGAGCCACGGGTGCAATCACATTCAAGGCTTCATTTTTAGTAAGGCTCTTTCCGCGACCGAGTTTTATGCGATGCTCGTAAAAATCGCCAAGGAATCTGCGGAGCAGCTAGAGAAGAATCTGGCAACCGCGTAGATCAGACTAAGTAAGGTGACTATAATGACGTGAGGGGGAAAGCCGCGAATTTTATGATTAAAATTCCAGCGATGCTGACGTCGGCCATGGACCGTTGGACGGCAGGCTACGGATCGGCTACTTCGGACGATCGAAGACGCGCACGGCGCACAGCCGGTGCAGTGATTGTGGGGGTAGTCGCCTACTCGATCTCTGTTGTCATAGTGTTCGCAACCGGACAAGAGTATTTCGCCATTCCGATAATCCTTGTAGCGCTGGCGCTCATGTCTTGCGGCGTTGCTCCATGGGCTGCATATCTCGTTTCCCATTAAGCCAGATCTCGGTCAGGTCGCGAACGGCAAGTTTTTTACCGCCATGGTGGTTGTCGGGATGATTCTGGGCATCGCCAGTCTGGAATGGAAAGACCGGGAGAGTGCGAGACAAGCGCTGCGTCAATTACGCGACCGGGGAAAAGAGGCCTCAGAGCAGCTGCGCATAGCGGCCCAGACTGCAAAGCTGGGCTATTGGAGATTCGATCAGACGGCGGGTAAGTATTTGCATGTTTCCGACGAATATGCCCATATCTTCGGTTACAGCGCGGAAGTTTTTATGAATCGTTTCTCAACATCGGATCAGGGCATTGAACTCGTACACCCGGAGGACCGGGCGAGAGTCGCCGAGGTGTACGAACGTGGAGAGAAATTTACAATTGAATACCGCATCATGCACGCGGACGGCGGCGTACGAACGGCGCTTGAGACAGTAAGAAATGTACCCGCAATGCCAGACTGGCATGTCAGGCACGAGGGTACATTGCAGGACATCACCGAGCTACGGCAGGTGGAGGTCGAGCTGCGCGCTGCCAAGGCGGCGGCGGAGTTAGCAAACCGTGCCAAATCGGTATTTCTGGCCAATATGAGTCATGAGCTGCGGACACCGTTGACGACCATCATTGGTTACAGCGAAATTTTGCAAGGCTAATCCGAGAATCACGATCACGCAGCAATGAAATCGGATTTCAAGAAGATCAATGCGGCCGGAATGCACCTGCTAGCCCTGATCTCCGATGTGCTGGACTTGTCCAAGATCGAAGCCGGCAAAACCGACATTGAAGTCACTCGATTTGCCCTCAAGGAGCTGGTGGATGAAGTTGTCACGGCCTGCAGCCAGCTGGTCGAGAAAAATGGCAACACACTGGATCTTGACTGTCCCACCGACATCGGCATGATGCGGTCGGACAAGACCAAGATGCGTCAGGTGCTGTTCAATCTGTTGAGCAATGCGGCCAAGTTCACCAAGGACGGTCGCATTGAAGTCAATGTCCGACGGGATGTCGTCGCCGGCGACGCAATGATTGTCCTCGAGGTAAGAGACTCCGGAATTGGCATCACGCCTGAGCAGGCGAAAACCGTGTTCGACGCATTCAGTCAAGTCAGAAATTCCACCGAAAGTGGTCAACCAGGCAGCGGCCTGGGGCTTACGATCACGCGGGAGTATTGTCATCTGCTAGGCGGTAAGCTGGAGCTTTCCGGAACGCCGGGCGAAGGGTCTGTATTTACCGCGACCCTGCTTGCGGATATCTCAGTGACGCACTCCGTCGCCGACCATGAAAACCCAAACACGTGGCATCGCGAGGACGCCGAAAATCAGTCCAGGCAGCAGCACCAGCGGCAAGTCAATCCACCAATGCGAAACCGGTAGCAGGCCGATCAGGATTTCGACCGTATGTCCAGTCGCGTGAGCAACCATAAAAAAGGCAATCATCAAGAACACGGCACGACGGTTTTGCAATTCCAATGCGCACCAGTTCAGTGCGAAACCGAAGACGATGTAGGCAAAGCCAACATCACGGATCAGGTGCCCGTTCGGTTGGCCCGTCGCCAGCATATCTGCCGGAATATTGACAAACCATTCGAGCGCTTGCGAGACCATCCAGATGCCGTTGACAAGCATGACCACACCAACGACATGTAAAAAAGTTCTGATAATTTTTTGCTTTAGTTGCAAAATTTGTCCGAGTTGTATTGAATTTAGACCTTTTCAGACAGTATCTAATTTACGGCGTCAGGTCACTTTGGGCTTGTAAAAATCCTATTCTAATCTAGTCTAAGCTTGGTCGGTAATCTGCGAAAGTGCGAGGTTGAAATGTCCGCATGCATATGTAAATCCTTAAAAATGAAAGCGCTGTGTCTGTTGTTGGCCTCTGTGTCGGTTCACGCGCAATGGGCTGAGCCGTCGTCGGAGCGAGTCATCGTCCGTGGTGGCTGGCTGTTCGATGGTATCAGCGATACGCGTCGGCGCAATACGGGCATCGTGATTCGCGACGGAGTTTTCGTCGCAATAGACGCCGTTTTAACAGAGAGCGATCTTGCTGCGGCAACAGTCATCGATCTGACCGATTCGGCAACGATCTTGCCGGGTATGATTGATCTGCACGCGCACTACAATTTCGATCTTGTGGACAACGGACGGGCGGAAGAGGTCGTCTATAACGGCATCGTCTTCCTGGCGAACGGCGTGACGTCGACCTGGTCAGCCGGCGAGTTTTTCCCCGATCGCGTCATTAAGCATCGTGATCTGATCGACGCCGGGAAGGCGATCGGTCCGCGGTTGTTCGCGTCCGGGCCGTATTTCGGCGGATTCAGGTGCGAATACAGCATCAAGACGGCGCTCGACGATTGCATAGCATGGCCGAATGACATCAGCGAAGCGGAAATTCGCGCAGAGGTCGATTATTGGGCATCAAAAGGCGTCGTTAGCATCAAGATCAAACAGGCCACTCCCAGTGAAGCCAGAATTCTGATCGAGCAGGCGCACAAACGTGGCATGACCACGACGGGCCATCTGACCAATTACGATGGCGAATACGATGTGCAGCTGCGAGACGCGATTCTGATGGGGATCGACCGCGTCGAACACCAGTTGACGTTGGGTAGCGGCGGTCCGGGAAGCGCCGACATGCAGGCGATGATCGATCTGATCCTGGAGCACGACGTGTATTACGATGCCAATCTGCAAATGTACGGCGGCATCAATTTACGCAACGAACTCGGCTCCGACATGATCTGGACCGATGAAGCCAGATACTTCACACCGTATGCACAAGCCTTACTCGAGAAACGCGGGCCACCGCCGCCCGAATCGGACGCGGCCGAGTTTTCGCAGCGCATGCTGGAATTGATAAAGCTCTACAAATCCGGCGGTGAACGTCTTCTGATCGTGGGCACCGATGAGCCCGTCTATACGTCACTATTGCCGGGCTTCGCCTATCATCGCGAATTGCTGGCAATGGTACATGCGGGCCTGCCGAGTGTTGTGGTGCTCAAAGCAGCGACGATCAACGGCGCCAACGCGCTTGGCGTCGCGGACAAACTCGGTTCCATTGCAGTGGGAAAACTTGCCGACCTCTACGTAGCCAGGGGCAACCCACTCGATGACATCAAGGCCGCACGTGACGTACAGCTCGTCATCAAAGCCGGAGTGATTCACGACGCCGAGTCATTGCTCAAGTCAGCCGAGGGCATGATAGGACCAGCCGGTCCCGACGATCATGCTGACTGGGAGTTACGGGTTGAGCCTCTGCGGAGAGAGTAAGAAAGGTATTCGATTTCGACGAGAGCGTTGGGCCAGCAGCTTACTGTTCGGGATTAAGGCCCCAGCCATCGAATTCACAATCGTGCTTGTAGCCAATGTTGCACATAGACTCGGTCCATTCGAGGACTTTCTCTGTCGCCATTAGCACGGGTACGGTCGCGCCGGCAACTATTTTAATTTTTTTGCCTGGGACGGATTTATTGAAAGTGGCATCGTAGCCCATGTCAGTGAGCTCAGATGATAAGGATCCAGCCTTTTCCGCAGCATTGGTATAAAAGAAATATTCAAGTCTGCACTTCCTGTCTTCATTTATGCCGTAACCACGTAATTGCTCTACGATCTCAGGCGACGTGGATAATTGGTTAACCAAATTATCTTTGTGCTGTTGTTCGGAGATGTACTGCTCTGGTTCTTTTTCGGCTGCATCAGACATTCAGATTTCCTTTTGCGCGACAACACCTAAATCAAACGCCAACTACACTCACGCAAACCCAACGTCCGCCTTGGGTCGAAAGCAGACATAGCGCGTATTTAATATCATCGGCACCGACAGCGAATTCTTTATGCAGATTCCAGTATTTTTACCACCGAAACATTGGCCTGCGCGCCTAGCCGCGGCACATTTGCTGCTGTATCGGGCTATCCACGCTGCATTGCTGGCGATTACGCGCATGTTGCAATGCGGTTGAATACCACTCGAACTCATCAAGAAACTTGACGATCCGCTCGTCGTAGGTTGTGTCGAGGGCTGTGCCATCGTCATCGAAGGCTTTGAATATCTGCGAGACCGGAAAGGCGCTGGGTATGCTCGGCGTGCCGAGTTCCGCGAGAATGGCACGCAGATTGACCAATGCCCGCACACCGCCGAATGGCCCGGCCGAATACGTGATGATGCCACTCGGCTTGTACAGGTATTCGCTCTGGAAGTGGTCCAGCAGGTTTTTCAGCGCGGCCGGGATGCTGTGATTGTACTCGGCGCTGATGACGATAAAGCCATCTGCGGCTTTGAGGATATCGGCAACTTGTTGCATGGCCTCTGGCGCCTGCCCCGACTCATACTCTTTGTACATCCAGTCCAGCATCGGCAATTCGTATTCCTGCGAATCGACCAGCGTTACATCGTGACCGCGATCTTTGAGCTTGCGTACAATAAAACGGGCCGCCTTGATACCGTGGCGGTCGCGACGGGCACTGCCATAGATGACAGCCGTATTCAGATTCTTTGAGTTCGACATTATGCGTCCAGTTTTCCGGCGACAAAGTCGCGTTCGTAAGTGGTTATCTCGAGGCCGTTTTTCCACGGATCGCTGAAGTAAATCGAGTACGCCTGCTTGTGATCGGTAACTCGGAGTTTGAGACCGTGATTTTCGAGGTGAGTCTTCCAGTTCAGAAATTCTTCCCCGCTTGCGCCGAACGCAACGACATTCGTGCTTATCGGCTCGTCTGATTCGAACAGCGCCAGGTGAATTGTGCTTTCCGGATTCTCTATAGTCAGAGGACCGTTCTTGACAGCCCAGCCCATCAACGCATCAACTCGTTTGAAGTTTAATACGGACTCGTACCAATCCTCGGCCTCGCTCCAACTGCCCACATCGACATGAAGATGATCTACGCCGGTCAGTTTCGGTGTCATGATTTATTTCCTCTCAACCTGGCCCGAAGGATGCATGGTCCTCGAACTCGACGCCATGCGCCAGGGTCTTGTGTACGGGGCAACGCTGGGCTATTTGCGCGAGGCGTTTTCGCTGTGAATCGTCGAAATCGCCCTCGATATGAACATTGCTCGTGATCTGCTCGATAAATCCCCTGTCAGGAATATCGCAGTCTTCACAGTCCTCGGCGTGAATGCGTGAAAAGTCATACGAAGCGCTGACCGATTCCAGCGGCCAGCCTTTGTTTTTGCAGTACCAGGATAGCGTCACGCAGGTACAGGCAGCAAGGGAACCCAATAGCAGCTCGTAAGGGTCAGGTCCGGTATCGGTGCCACCGGAGCTTGCGGGCTCGTCGCCCAGCCATTCGTGCCGTCCATTGGACAGGTGCACAACCATGCCGGTGGTTAGTTTTGCCGTTATGCGTGCCATGTTGTTCTCCTTCAGGGCTCGATTCGATTTCCTCAGCTATTGCGTGCTGCCCACCTGTGCATACGCTGACTGCTCGAGATTATGTGGCCGGATCAAATCGTTGAAGCGCTCGTCGTCGCGGAAGAAATCCCAGCGCGGATCAAGATACATCTCCCAGCGCACGAAGCCGTTGGGTTCGTCAATCAGCTGCGCCATCATTTCGAGTGCACGGTCGCGTTCGCCGCTCAGCGCGAGCACCTTGCACAGCACTTTCAGCGGCCACTGGCCTTCCAATTTATCGTTCTCTAATGAAAGAATCCGGGTTGCCTCTTCGGCAATTTCGATCGCCCGCGTCTTTTTGCCTTGCAATGCCAACGCTAGAGCCAAGGTGTCGAGCTCGGATGCCACAAGTGCTGGTGTTAGACTGCGGTCAATAGTGGCCAGATCATGAACAGCCTCGTCAAGCAGTTGATCTGCCCTGTCAGTCTCACCCAATCGCCGGTACGCCAACGCAAGATTCAGCTCGCGATAGCCCACCCAACCAGGGAGCGACATCACTTCCCTGATCAGCGGATGGTCGAAGGAACTGATGACTCCGTCAAAATCGTGTTCATACCAAGGCAATTCCGTCGTCGAAATAACGTAAGTTTCGCCGGAGTCGGGGCGTACATTGTCCAAGCGTGCACGTGCGGCCTCAACATCTCCCTGCGACCGCAGCGGCAGCAATGCCGCGGTTGTCGCCATGTCTGTATCATCTTTGAAGCGTTCTAGTGAACTCGATAGAAGATTTTCCAGGCGCGCCCACTGTTGCATGACTGCCAGGGTATCGGCGGCGGTCGCCAATGCGCTGGCGTTTGCGGGATCCAGGTCGGCGGCTTGCAGCATGCTTTCTACGGATTCTTCCCAAAGGCCTAATCGTCGTTGCGTGAATCCGAGTTTTTCCAGAATCGATGCATCACCCGGCATTGCAGCATGAGCTTGGAGCAATTCGGTTAAAGCCGCCGGGTAGTCTTGTTCGAAGCGATACAGGAATTCACCACGGGCGGCCAGCAATTCGGGTGACCCGGGACTGAGGACCATTGCCGCTTTACTCAGTGCCGCTCGCGCCGCTTGTTCGCGTTGCAGCGACGTATCGTAGCCCATCCAGACCGCCATACCATGTAGGTCAGCTAATAACAGGTGGGCTAACGCAAAATTCGGGTCGAGTGCCACGGCCTGTTCGGCGAAGGGCTGCGCCGCTTTGTATTTCTCCATGTTGTAACCGGAACCGGTTAGCAGATTGCGGGCACGCAAAAAGGCATCGTATGCTGCGAGGCTTTGTGTCGGCGCAACAGCAAACGCCTGCTGTTCCTCTGTCGTCAATTGCCCTCTTACAGCGGTGACAATCTTGCGCGTGATCTCCGTCTGAATATCGAACAGATTATCAATCGTCATTTCGCGATCGAAAGTTTCGGCCCAGATGTGTTGATCAGTCGCCACATCAATCAATTGGGCGTTGATACGGATTCGCTGCCCGGCACGTTGCACGCCGCCCTCCAGCACGGTCGCGACGCCCAGCTCTTGCGCGATCTCAGGAATGCGCAGGTCGGTGTCGCGATACTGCATGACAGAGGTGCGCGAGATTACTTTCAGATCACGGATTTTCGCCAGCTGAGTCAGCAGGTCGTCGTGGATGCCATCGGTGAAAAACAGGTCTTCGTCGCGGTTGCTGCGATTGGCGAAGGGGAGTACGGCGATGGACTGGGCGCCGAGCCTGGCAGACGAAGCAGCGGAATCGCTTGTCGTACCAGTGGCGATTGGCAACGATGCTGATGCAGGTTGGTCGCCGGCCAGCTGCTGCCACCCAAACATGCCCGCAACGCCGAGCGCTGCGACCAACGTGATGTAGTCGAGTTTCTTTGCGGTCAGATGCGTAATCGATTCATCGCGAATCACATCACGCTCGCGCTTGATGCCTTCCGGTGTTATTTCGTAGGCCCAGGAAATAATCAGGGCAGCGACAAAACCGATCACGAGCAGCAGGAACAACGACTTCATGACCCAATCCGGCGCACCGATGTTGTTC
>JADFKA010000326.1 GCA_022565135.1 Pseudomonadota bacterium | reverse complement strand
CATCGACGTCGGCGACCAACGTCAGGTAGCAGGTGTCATCGGGCGCTGCCGCTATTTTGATAGACGTCGTAATCAGGTCGTCACCACGGAACAGGACCAACTCAAGCGAGTCACCATCATGATAACTGCTCAGACGTCGATCACAGTTTGCAGCGGTAAGCGCCACTCCATCGAGCGCAACGGCCACATCTCCCGGCGCAACGCCTGCCAATTCTGCAGGCCCGCCATTCATCACTACCGCGAAGACCAGTTTGCCATCTCTCTCGGTCAGGTTTGCGCCGAGCCAGAGCGCTGCCGTTGCTTCGCCTCCAACCGGTGTGCCGCCTTTGTCGCGTCTACCGCTTCTCTTGCGAATCCGGTAATCAATGCCGTGGCTGGAGAGCATTGCCTGCAACGGCAACTCACCGGTGCCACGTACCATGGCGTCGAGAAAATCGGACAAGTCCAGTCCGGAAACCTCCGTGCACAAGACTTCGAATCCATCCTCGGGCATTGCCTGCCCGGATTGGCCCCACCGACTCCAACACGCCTGCATTACATCATCGAGACTCACACGTCCCGCAGTTTCCGATCTGAGCTTGAGATCCAGTGACAGCGCGATAAGCGAACCCTTGGTGTAGTAACTGACAATCGCGTTCGCTGCGTTCGCATCCTGCTTGTAGAATTTCGTCCAAGCGTCGAAACTTGATTCTGCAACGCTTTGCCGGGCTCTGCCGCTGCCACGCAGCACACGAGTAATGGTCCGGCCCAACAATTCGAGATAACTGTCCTCGGCAATCAGCCCGCAGCGAACCAGTGCGAGATCATCGTAATACGATGTGATGCCTTCAAACACCCACAGCAGGCTTGTATGCGCTTCGACGCTCAGATCATAGGGTGAAAAAATTTCCGGCTTGAGGCGTTTGATGTTCCAGAGGTGAAAATACTCGTGACTTGCAAGTCCGAGGAACTCTCGATAGCCGTCACTGACCTCAGCATCACCGCGCGACGGCAGATTATCTCGTGCACACACGAGGCTTGACGACCAGCGGTGCTCAAGTCCGCCATAGCCACTACTCGGTGCATGCAGCAGGAACAGATAACGATCGAGGTCTTCGGGCATACCGAGTAACGACACATGGTGTTCACACAACGTTTGCAGGTCGTGACAGAGGCGGGCCATGTCGGCGCGTGTGCGGCCTCGAATTGCGATCGCGTGGGGAATGCCATTGACTTCAAACTCGCCAATCGACAACTCGCCGATTTCAACAGGGTGATCGATCAACTCCGCGTAATTTTCGGCAATATACAAACCGAATGCATATGGCGCCGTATCCCGTCGCCGCATGGACGTCGCGATGCGCCAGTTGCGACCAACAGGAGCTTTGGGCGGCAGGATTTCCAGCTCGCATTGCCGGTCTTCCTGGCCCACTACGCTTGCAAATACGCACGAACCATTGAAGTAAGCATGTTGAGTATCGAGGTGTGCACCGCGTACGCTTGGATCATAGGCGTAGATTTCGGCGATCAAGGTGATCGGACGCTCCACAGGGTCGGCCTGCCATCGACTCTTGTCGATTTTGCGCAGTGAAACGACCAATCCGTCAGCCTCCGCACGAATCGCAACAACATGTTTCGCGTAGTCCCGAATCATGTAGCTGCCTGGAATCCAGGCCGGTATCGCAAATATCTGGCCCATGGAATCGGGTCGCTCGACGGTCAGACTGACTTCGAACAGATGCGCGGCCGGATCTTTCGGCCGAATGCAATACCGATGCGCGGCCATCACGCGCTGCGTACCGGTTCCGTTAGTTTCAGGCTCAGACACTTGGCTGACCCACCTGCTTTGAGAAACTCGGTCAATTCTATTTCGTGAACTTTGAATCCCGCCGCCAACAAACGCGCCTTCAGTGGGTCCGATGCCCTGTGCAAGAACATCTGGTCATCAATATTAATAGCGTTGCACGCGAATTGGCCCGCATCGAGCGTGTCAACAACGATGCGTTTGTGTGGCGGAATTCTGGACTCGATTGAGATCCGTGACTCATAGTCGAATGCCGGCGGGTGGTACATGAGGAACCCATCGCTCAGTGGACAAAAACACGTATCGATGTGATAGAAACGTTCGTCGGTCAGACGAATCGACACGAGTTCGATATCGAAGAAGTCCTGGATCT
>JADFKA010000325.1 GCA_022565135.1 Pseudomonadota bacterium | reverse complement strand
ACGCAGCCGGTGCCAATGAGCGTCCGCTTGGGCGCATCGGCACCGTCGAGGAAATTGCTAACGCGGTGTTGTTTCTGGCCTGCGACGAGTCCTCTTTCGTGACGGGCGAGGCGCTGGTCGTAGACGGTGGGGGCGTCGCCGGCTGAACGGCCCGGTCGCACGGTGCAGGCCGGATGTCGCCGCTAGTGATTGATGAAGGATATCCGTCGGTTACCGAACTCGCGCGGAAGCCACGGCATATCGCAAATACACTGCTCGAAGCGCAATGATTACAGATTACCTGATGGGTTAATCCTGGGAGACGGCAATTGTGAGCCGTAGAATAAACATATCGCGCCGTGACTTCATGAACGGTATGGCGTTAAGCCTGGCGGCCGGTACTACGCTGTCGCCGCTGGAAATTCTGGCGATGCAAGCGAACGTTGGTGACACCTATTATCCGCCGTCACTGACTGGATTGCGCGGTAGCCACCCCGGTTCATTCGAAGTTGCACACGACATGGCCTGGGCGGGTAAGAAGTTTCCGCGCCCGTCAGCGCTGACTGACGACATCTATGACCTGGTGATCGTCGGTGGCGGCATCTCCGGCCTCGCGGCCGCAAAACTATACCGGGACAGAGTCGGGAGCAAAGTTCGAATTCTGATTCTCGATAATCACGATGATTTCGGTGGCCACGCCAAACGCAACGAATTCGATGTTGATGGCAAGACCCTGGTTGGCTGCGGCGGTAGCGAGTCGATTAGCAGCCCGACAAGTTATTCCGCGGTGGCGAAGAAGTTGCTCAAAGACCTCACGATCGACGTGCAGCGATTCTATGAATATTACGAGCGGGATTTTTACAAGAAATATAATCTGCGCGATGCAATGTTTTTCGATGAGAAAACCTATGGTGTGAACCGCGTAATCCCGAGCCCGCTCTGGGGCTTCTTTGACGGGCCGAAGGCCGATGCCGTTGCCGAAGCAAACATTCGGCGCATGCCGATATCTCGCGAGGGACAAGACGCTCTGCTCAGATTGCTCCGCGGCGGCATCGACTATCTGGACGGGAAATCCAAACAGGAAAAAACCGAATTACTTCAACGCATCAGCTATATCGACTTTCTGCAGCAATACGCGAACATACCCAAGGACCTGGCGGACATCATTCGTGACACAGTCTTGTCCTCGGAGGGCGCCGGCTGGTATGCACTTTCTGCGCTGCAAAGCGTATCTTACGAAAATCTTGGGACCGAAGAGCTGGGAATTGACGAGGAGCTCGACGATGAAAGCAACGAACCCTATATTTTTCATTTCCCGGACGGCAACGCAAGTGTTGCGCGCGCACTGGTGCGCGACCTGATACCGGGTAGCATGCCGGGCAAAACGATGGAAAGTTTGGTTACCGCACGTGTCAGATATGCGGAGCTGGACAGGGAATCGGCGGATATTCGCATCCGCCTCAACAGTACCGCGGTCGACGTTCAGCACACGGTCCAGGAAAAACAGGTTGACGTTACTTTTGTACGGTTAGGCGACGTTTATCGTGTGCGCGGCAAGCACGTCATCCTGGCATGCTATAACAACATCATTCCTCACATCTGCGTTGAAACGCCGCAGAATCAAGTGGAGGCAATCCAATATGCGACAAAAATTCCCCTGGTTGTCGGTAACGTCGCAATAAGAAGCTGGCGTGCCTTCGCGGAGATGGGATACAGGCACTTTTACTCGCCAGGTGATTTGCTCTTCAAGCAAATGGGCCTGGATTTCCCAGTCAGCATTGGCGACTACAAGTTCTCCTCGGGCCCGGACGAGCCGATCGTAGTGCAAGGCTGGTATGTCCCTACAGTGCCCGGCAAGGGACTAACGTTCCGGCAACAGAATGTGGCCGGGCGGCGGCTTCTTTTAGAGCAGAGTTTTGATGAATTTGAAGCATCGATTATGGGGCAATTCGATGCCATGCTCGGAGACCGTGGATTCGATGCCGAGCGCGACATTGCTGCGATCACGATCAATCGCTGGCCACACGGCTACGCTTACGAATACAACGAGATTGGAACTCCCGACGACTGGGGCCCGGAGAAGGGGCCGCACATCGCCGGTCGTGCCCAAATAGGTCGGATCTCGATCGCCAACTCGGACGCATCGGCACGTGCCTACGTTGACGGCGCTATCGACGCGGCCGATCG
>JADFKA010000324.1 GCA_022565135.1 Pseudomonadota bacterium | reverse complement strand
AGCACATCATTCGTAATGATGGGGTCAGAAGTTCGAATCTTCTATCCGGCACCATTGCCTAAAAAATCTTCAACAGGCCAATGCTGAGCTGATTTCTGCGGTACGAAAACGCATCATCGGTCGCAGAGTTTGTGAAATGCTGGTATTGCGCCAGCAATTGCCAGTCAGATCCAAAAAACCGATTGAGACCAACCTTGAGGGCGACGAGGTCTTCGGTCCGTGCAAGTGCGAGATCGCCATATCGGCTGATGCGAAGCTCGCCACCGACATCGATCGTCCACGCCGGATTCAGACTATGTCGATAACGCAGGCGCAGCCGATTGCGAGTCGCCGATACGCCAGGATCTGCTCGGTCGTTGCTTTCGAACGAATACGCCACATCAAATCGGCGGGATGCCTGGTTCCACCGATACGCGATCTCATAGATCTGGCGTGACCCGTCGATCCCGGCATAGGTTGCGTCAGCGGCGCTGATATCGGCAAGCCGATAGCGCAAACGCAATGATGAGGTCGCTGATAGTGCTCGGGTCAGCTTAACGTCCAGGTTGCGCGAGTTATCGAACGCGTCACCGCCGAATGTGCTGAACCCGGCATTGACCCCGATTCGGGATTGCCAGTATCTATGGGTCCAGCCGTAGCTGAACCCAATCTTGACTTGTCCCTGATCGAAATCGTCGTTGTTCAAATAGGCAATAAGATATGCGTTAGCATCGAAATGCAGGCCTGCGAGCCCTGTGATCGGACCGCGTACTGACGCGAAAACATCGACCAGGGAGCTTTCAGCTGCGACACCGAGCGGCAACCCGATGTCGTCGCGCAAGACGATATTGTCGTCATATCCGGCGCTGGCGCTCAAAGCAGCAGTCCAGGTACTCGACTGGTCTGAATTCGACTCGATGCGGCGCAACATCATTGATGCGAGAATGCGCAGCGTCTGATCGCTCGCACTCAACTCGTAAGTTGTCAGGAAATGCTGTCGGGCTGACGGGTATCTGTCTTGCTCGACCGCTGCCAGACCACGATTGTATTCGGCAAGGGCACGCATCTTGGGGTACTGCGTCGAAATATGGGCGAAGGTCGCCTCGGCGTTACTGTATTTCTCGAGCTGAAATTGACAAACACCAATATTGTAGTGAACGGCTGGACCCGACTGACCTGCAGCCAGAGCCGACTCGAACGCGATGAGCGCTGTTGAATATTCACCGTTGGCAAATGCCGCCAGCCCGGCATCCCAGGCTGTGTCCTCAGTGGCCAAAGCGATGCTTGAGGCAAATGACAGGCAAATGCAACAGGCTTTGACTGTAAATCTTGCGACTATCCGCAGCATCTTCAACGTGTAATTATTATTCGGCCACGCAGCATACAACGCGCCAGAACGCGGTGAGAGCGTGTGTATCGATTACTGTGAACCTGGTCCAATTCCGTCGGGTGGTTCCGGTAGATTGTCCGCACGGCCCTGGTTCTCGCGGTTCTCTTGCGCTGATTCGGCCATCTCGGCGCCATGTTGTTGCGCCTCTTCCGCTCGCGCAAGACCGTCGTTATCCTCAAGGCGATTCCGATTCGCGGTTTCAAGTCCACGTGCGGAATTTGCAAAGGCTTCGGTGTCGTCCATCAGGTGCTTGGGCAACTTGATTTTTTTAGTCACCGCATCCGGAAGTTCGGCCTCGGCGTTACTCATCAGCCGGATCGTGGCAGATGTCGTAATGTCATCGCCTGATTCCTGCGTCCATGCAGGACTGCTGCAGAGTACAAACGCTGCTCCGAACAATGTCACTGTTTGCCTGAATTTCATGATTCTTGCCTCAATACTTCGATCACTATTCGAATAAACGCACGCCGTAATTTCTGGTTCCCTGGTCTTTCCATAATCAACCCTCGTGTTGCAGTATTATCAGGAACTCCTGCCGATTGTCGGCATGCTCGAGGCGAACAATTACCTGTCCACCAGATTGGTCGAGCGCGATAATCGGCAGTGATAGTTTGTTGACGCCCGCGTCCAGATCCGTTGTCCACGACAGGTGCCGCTGGCTGGCGTATCCGGCTAATTCGATACCACCGAAAATGCTGACACTGAGCGTCGCGTCCGGCAGGGCCGAATCGACATCAATCGCAATGTTCAATTCGCGCGATTCTGTCATGGACACAAAGAACTCGGCAGTGCGTGAATCCTGTGC
>JADFKA010000035.1 GCA_022565135.1 Pseudomonadota bacterium | reverse complement strand
AACAAACCCGTGCGCGGACCGATGTTCTCGATCATGCCTACGGTTTCATCAGTCGCGGTAATCGCGCCAGCGGCCTCGAGCACGTCTACGGCTGGCTTGCGGAGGATCCCGATCCCGCGACCGCCTGGCCGTGGTTTCTCGAGCAGATGTTGCGCTGGGAAAATAATGCGGCGGCACTGCAGTTGGCACAGCAGTATCTGAGTCAGCTATTGCACGACGACGAAGATGTCGCGGCCGTCAAGGTAATCATGCGCTGTCGGCTCGTCAACGCAGCGTTTCGACCGCTTCCCGACGATATGCCGCTGGCCCTGGTCGCCGCCAAGCACTGTCACAACGCAGAATTGATCAGTTTCCTGCGATAGTTATTGAAAAAGTGTGATGTCGCGAGAGCCAGTGAACCGCTTATTGTAAACAGTCGGTCTGCCGTGAGGCCCCAAGTTGTGTGTGCGACGGTCGCTCCCGTCAGAAGCAATAGCAAACCGAGCGCGCCTCCGGCAACGATGCGCATGTCACGGTGCCGACGAAAACCGATGCCGAGAGCAAATATACTCAATGGCAAGACGATGACAAGCACCTGGGCGTGCAAGTGGCTCGCGGAGAACTGCGAGAGAAATGGCAGCCCCGCGACGAAGAATGGCAACGCCAGGCAATGCACGAGGCACAGCACCGACAAAGCGCCTGCCGCGCCGTCAAGCCACTCGTTCGAATTCAGCGAATTTTGATGCATTGATTATTGCCGTTATGCTGCATGCACAGGACGATTGAAGCTTATCGCCGATGCTACGAGCCAGAAATGATATAATATAACATTATGATGTTCAAGACTTTTAAAAACAAACACTTAACCTTGCAACAATTAAGGCAACGGCCATGGATAAACGCCTGCTTGCTATTCTTCGCTGCCCCGTAACGCATAAGGGACTGCAACTCGCCAAGCGCACGACGCTAAAAGACGTCAATGCCGCCATCGATGCGGGAATGCTCTGCAATCGTGATGGTCGATTGCTTGCCGAACCGCTGTCCGAGGCGCTCGTGACCGATGACGGCAAGGTTCTGTATCCAATTACGAACGGTATACCAGTACTGCTCGAAGGCGAGTCGGTCAATATGGAGCAAATCACTTGACGAGACAATCCGGCAACCAGCGCGAATTTGAGCAGCGTGAAAATACAGGCTAACCAGCTCGCATCCAACCTGCAGAAAAACCTGGCGCCGTGTTACCTGGTTACCGGTGACGAACACCTGCTTGTGGCCGAAGCGCTCGATGCGATTCGCGCGGCCGCACGGGATCGGGGATTTGAATTTCGCGATTTGCATATCGCGGCCGCGGGTTTTGACTGGGCACAGCTGCGCAACTCGAGTTCTAACCTGTCGCTGTTCGCGGAACGACGCATCATTGAATTGCGGCTGGCAACGGGCAAGCCGGGGAAAATGGGCGGGCAGACGATTGTCGATCTTGTTCTGCAAACCGGACCGGATCTCATGCTCGTCGTCAGTGCGCCGAAACTTGACAAAAGCGGCCAGTCGTCAAAATGGGCGAAAGCGGTAGCCGCAAAGGGCGTTGAGGTTCCTGTCTGGCCGATTGGCCTGCGTGAATTGCCTGGCTGGATCGCCCAGCGCATGCGTGAGGCAGGATTGCAGCCAGATCGTGGGGCTGTCGCGTTAATCACCGATCGCGTCGAAGGCAACTTGCTTGCGGCAGGTCAGGAAATCGAGAAACTCAGGCTGCTGCTGGGTGCAGGCAAAGTCAGCGCCGAAGATGTCAGCAAGGCCGTCGCAAACAGCAGCCGCTATGATGTGTACAAGCTGGTTGATGCGGCGCTGACGGGTGATGCGAAACGGTCAATGAAGGTGTTACAGGGGCTGCGCAGCGAAGGCGTGGAGCCTGTCATCGTCATCTGGGCGCTGACCCGTGAACTGCGGTCGCTGGCGCGTCTTAGCGACGCGATAGCGAGCGGTATGGGTCTGGCCGGCGGCATGCAAAAAGCGGGCGTATGGCGCAGTCGCCAGGCACTTGTGCGCAGCTGTATCGGTCGCCACCAGCCCGGTAATTTTCACCGCTTGCTCAAAGCCGCCGGTCAGGCCGATCAGGCGGCGAAAGGCCAGTCTCGCGCCGATCCGTGGCAGCTGGCGACCGCAATTGTCCTGCAGATATCGCTGGGCAGCAGGAAGGCCGCATGAGCCCAATTGGAATTTTTGGTGGCACATTCGATCCGATTCATTATGGCCATCTACGCACCGCCTCCGAAATCCTACAAGCGCTTCGTTTTGGCGAAATCCGTTTTGTTCCAACTGGCGATCCGCCACACCGTGGTGCTTCGATTGCAAGAGCCGCACTGCGGTTCGATATGGTATGTGCCGCAACGGCGGCAGAAACGGGGTTTGTCGTCGATGATTGTGAGCTCAGGCGCAATGGTCCGTCGTACACGATTGATACGCTCAGCGCCATGCGCGAGGAAATTTCCGATCAACCTATGGGTCTGATTTTGGGTATGGACGCATTTTTGGGCCTGACATCGTGGCATCGCTGGGATGAGCTCCTCGATTACGCACACATTGTTGTCGCGCATCGGCCTGGCTGGCGGGCACCCGATATCGGCCCGCTGGGCGAGCTGCTCTCCGAGCACGGCACACATTGCGTTGACGATTTGCATAAGCACCGTGAGGGTTTCATTCATATCCATGCCGTGACACAACTCGAGATTTCATCCACTGAAATTCGCGATCTGATCGGGGCTGGCCGCGATCCACGATTCCTGATGCCTGACGTCGTTCGCGACGTGATAATGAACAGTGGTTGTTATAAATAACGATAACTGCGAGGAGAAATATCTGTTGACCAAAACGAGCACCGTGCATGCAAAGTAAGCAACTGACCGCACTCATCATCGACGTACTGGGCGCTGCCAAAGCGGTCGATATCATCAACCTCGACGTTCGCGATATGACCGATGTGACTGACTATATGATTGTCGCAAGCGGCACATCGACCCGTCATGTCAGGGCACTGGCTGATCACGTCGCCGAAAAAGCTTCGATGTCAGGGCACAAGCCTATTGGTATTGAAGGTGAAGAGGGTGGCGAATGGGTCTTGCTCGATCTGCAGGACGTGCTCGTACACGTCATGCTGCCGAGAGTGCGTGAGTTTTATAATCTGGAAAAACTCTGGTCACTGGGTCCGTCGGTCGATCTCGTGGCGACTGACCGCTAGCTCGGTCGTGGCGATTAATCGATGCCGCATATGGGCTAGCAAGTGCACATTCGCTTAATCGCCGTCGGAGATCGTCAACCGTCCTGGGTCAACGATGCGTTCAAGACTTATGCGGAACGATTTCCGCGGCAGTGGAAATTTCGCTTCGACAAAATTGCCACGGCACGTCGGTCCAAAAATAGTCCACCCAGTGATGCGATACAGGCCGAAGGCGAACAGATTCTTGCGAAAATCGACGCGCTTGAACGGGCCGTATTGCTTGATGAGAGAGGCATGCATTTGACCAGCCAGGAACTGGCGATGAACTTGTCCGATTGGCAAGCAGATGGCCGCAATCTTTGTTTTATTATCGGTGGTCCAGACGGCGTATCGGCCGGGTGCCGGGAACGCAGTGATTTTGTCTGGTCATTGTCGAAACTGACCCTGCCGCACGGACTGGCAAGAATCCTGTTCGCCGAGCAATTATTTCGGGCCTGGTCATTGCTGACAGGCCATCCCTATCATCGCGGTTGATCGACGCTGAACTCAGTCTATGTCTACACCTTCATTGCATCTGGCCTCCTCGTCACCGCGGCGTCGGGAAATACTTACGGCGCTGGGTCTGTCATTCAGCGCGGCTGGAGTGGATGTTGACGAACGGCGTCTTGAGGGTGAGGCACCGGACGTCATGGTTGTGCGCCTGGCCGCTGCCAAAGCCTCTGCGGCCACTGACAACGTCGCGCAGCTCGTGCTAGGTGCGGATACTGCCGTCGTGCTTGGTGATGTGGTATTCGGCAAGCCGCGGGATGTGGACGATGCTCTGAGCATGCTTGCGACGCTCTCCGGTCGAACGCATCAGGTCATGACTGGTGTTGCATTGCGCCGTGGCGCGAGCCTGCAAACGGCGCTCTCAATCACCGCAGTGAAATTTCGGGAAATTTGTCCTGACGAGGCGCTTAGTTACTGGCACAGTGGAGAGCCCTGCGACAAGGCGGGAGCGTACGCTATTCAAGGGCGTGGTGGCGTGTTTGTGGAAGCCATCGTTGGCAGCTACTCGGGGGTGGTTGGGCTGCCCGCGTTTGAGACGGCAAGGCTGCTCAGAGAAGCCGGCCTGGAAACGCTGATCGAAAGTCACGGCCGTGTTGTGAGCGGAGCTGCAACAATCGAGTAATGAGAGTTTCGGATTGAATGAGCGACGAGTCGCCAAAAGAAGAAATCCTGATCAACGTGACGCCGAGTGAGGTTCGCGCAGCGTTGCTTGAAAACGGCATGCTGCAGGAAGTGCATATTGAGAGAGCGGCGCGTCGCGGTGTGATCAGTAATATCTACAATGGCCAGGTGATGCGCGTTTTGCCTGGCATGCAAGCCGCATTTGTCGAAATTGGTCTGCAACGCACAGCGTTTCTGCATGCGTCAGACATCGTGAGGCTGCAAAACAGCGACAACGGCAACGACGAAATGCCCGACATCCGGGAACTCGTGCGGGAGGGCGATGATCTGCTCGTACAGGTCGTGAAGGACCCGCTTGGCAACAAGGGTGCACGGCTAACGACCTTCATCACGTTGCCGTCTCGTCACCTCGTGTTGCTGCCCAAGGGTGGCAGTGTCGGTGTCTCGACGCGGATCGAAGACGAGGAAGAGCGCGACCGCCTGCGCTCACTGGTCGAGGAGTTGCTTGCCGATCAGAAGCTTGAATGTGGTGCGATCGTGCGAACCGTTGCGGAACGGGCCGAAGCCGCAGCGTTATGTGCCGATCTCAAGTTTCTGACGAAGCTCTGGAGCGTCATTCAGGAGCGGTGCAGCGACGCTGGCGTAAAAACACTGGTACACGAGGACCTGTCATTGCCGCTGCGCGTATTGCGAGATCTCGTGACAAGTGACGTCGAGCACATTCTGGTCGACTCGCAAGAGGTTTATGCGGAGATGCATGATTTTGCGGTGGCGTTTCTGCCAGAAGTTGCACCGATGCTGGAGCTTTACCAGCGTCGCCGTCCGATATTCGATCTGCACGCGATCGAAGACGAGATTCGCAAGGCGATTGATCGAAAAATTAATTTAAAGTCAGGTGGTTACCTTATTTTCGATCAAACCGAGGCGATGACCACAATCGACGTCAACACGGGTGGATATGTCGGTCACCGCAACCTCGAGGAGACAATCTACCGCACGAATCTTGAGGCGGCAGTAACGATCGCCAGGCAACTGCGGATCAGAAACCTCGGCGGCATCATCATCATCGACTTTATTGATATGGAAGAAGTCGGACACCGGGACAATGTGTTGCAACTGCTGGAGCAATCACTTGCCAAGGATCATGCACGCCACCAGATTTCGCCGGTATCACCACTCGGACTGGTCGAGATGACGCGCAAGCGCACGCGGGAAAGTCTGCAACATATACTGTGCGACGAGTGTCCGGGTTGCGCAGGACGTGGGTTCGTAATGACGGCGGAAACGGTTTGTTTCGAAATATTCAGGGAGGTCATTCGTCAGTCACGCCAGTTCGAGTTTGAGAACGCGCTGGTACTGGCTCACCAGGACGTTATCGAGTTATTGCTTGACGAACAGGCACAAAGTCTGGCTATGCTCGAGGAGCAGACAGGCAAGTCGATACGATTGCAACCCGAGGCACTGTACTTGCAGGATCAGTTTGACGTTGTCCTGATGTGATGACGCTGTAGCGCGAATTGATGATGAAGAAATTTATACAACGCCTGGTCAAGTTTGCCGTATATGCGGCCGCGGGCGTTGTGATAATGCTGGCAATCGCGGTCGGATTATTTCGTCTGTTGCTGCCACGACTTCCCGAATATCAGGAGGACATCAAAAGCTGGGCAAGCACCGCGATCGGCATGAATGTTGAATTTACGGGCATGGATGCGCGTTGGGGGCTCAATGGTCCCGAAATCGAGTTTTACAATGCTGAATTGATTGCGCCCGACAGCATGGCGCGCATTATTTCAGCCGGCGAGGTCAGTGTGGGCGTCGGGCTCATGCGCCTGCTCATCGACAGGAAATTGGTCGTCGATCGAATAGTCTTGCGCGATACGAGCATCGAGGTTCGTCAACTCGACAACGGCGAGTGGTGGATTCAAGGCAGCCCGGCCAATGAGTTGTTACCCGCTCGCCGTGACGGCACTGAAACTACCGGCGCCATCGAGGTGGTCGGCGAGAACATCGAGGTGAAATTTCTGCAACCTGGTGATGTGCGGCCGAGAATCTTCCAGGTACCGCGCCTCATCGTGAGACGGGATAGTGTGCGCATCGCGGTCAACGCGATCGTAGACCTGCCTGAAGACCTCGGCGGTCGCCTCACCATGGCTGCAACGCAATTGCTTTTTCAGCAGGACGAGGATCGCAGTTGGGATGTGACCATAGACGTCGATGACATAAATTTATCTGGTGTGTCTGCCCTGCATGGCGCACAAGTCGCTCATTTCAGCTCCGGAAGCGGCGATTTGGATCTATCGCTCGTGATCGCGAACGGTGTTGTACAAAGTGCGGTAGGGGATATTGATTTCCAGGATGTTGCTGTTGGCGACGAAACCGGTTTCTCAATTAATGGACTGTTCGAATTTCAAAGCAATATTGATGGTTGGTTAGTTGCTGCAAATCATTATCAGTTGCAGACAGCGGGCGGCGAATGGCCGGATTCTTCGTTGCGGATTGAAGTGACGACCGGCAGCGAAGGCCAGATCACAATGCTTGATGCACGCGCATCCTATATCAACCTTGCGGACATCGGCGTTCTCAATCCCTGGCTCACAAGGCAACAAAGGGACTTGGTTGCGGCATACAATCCGGATGGCGCCGTTCGCGAGCTAGTCGCTACGCTGAGCGGCATTGATACGGATTTCATGCGCTTCGATGTATCCGCCGAGTTCGTGAACGTAGGTATCGCCGCGGTCGACAACCGGCCTGGTATACGCGGGTTCTCGGGACGACTGCGGGCTGATCGCGTAAGCGGTCGGCTCGAAATCACGTCGAAAGACCTTGCCGTCAGCCTTCCCAATTACCTTGAAGAGACTGCCGTTTTCGATACTGTATCCGGGACTATTATCTGGCGTCGAAGCAACAATCGCACCACCGTCCTATCAGATAGCATCTTGATTCGAAACGCTGTTATTGAGATGGAAACGAATGTCGAGATTACGCTCGCCGATGGCAGTCGTACTCCAATCGTCGACCTGGCGACGACCTGGAGCATCAGTGATTTATCGAAGTTGCGCCGCTACATTCCATTCATGCCGAAAATTCCGAGGACCAGTGAATGGTTGCAGGAAGGCCTGCTGGCAGGACGCATCCCACGCGGCACTATTCGGCTTTACGGTCCGCTGGATAAATTTCCGTTCGACGGTGGCGAGGGACGTCTGCTAATTGAAGCGAACATCCGCGACGCGCGCATCATGTATCAGCGGCGCTGGCCAGTAGCCGAGGTGATTGATTTCGACCTTGTCATTGACAACACACGGCTCTACTCGGAGCGCAACCACATAATAAATGTGGGCAACGAAATTACCAACGCACGATTCGAAATCGACGACCTCAGGCAGCCTGTACTCACGATCAACGCTTTTTCAATGGGCACGTTTGAGTCTATACGGCAACTCATGGCGCAAAGCCCGATCGGCACCGATGTATTCGGTGGCAGACTTGATCGTGTTGCCGTAACCGGTGACGGATCGTTCAGCCTCGATCTCAGAGTGCCTATCCGGGATTGGCAGAACTTCGACTTCACATCACGTTTGCAGATCAGCAATGCCAGTCTGCAGATGGAGGGTTTTGCGCCACCGATCACTGATCTGAATGGTGCTGTGACAATACGGCGTGACGAAATAAGTAGCGAATCCCTTGCGGGTACTTTTCTTGGCCGGCCGGTATCGATCGAGCTCATGATGGCGCCGGAGGAGATGGACTCATTCCGGGTGATTGCAAATACGGTTGGTACTATCACGGCCGAAGGTCTGACCGAGGGACTCGGACTGCCGCTCGAGGGTCTGGTTCAAGGCGAGACCGCGTATTCGGCGAGGCTATTATTTCCGCGCGGCAAGCTCGAAACACCGTCGCCATTCACAATAGAAATTGAAACTGATCTCGCTGGCCTGGGCTTTGATTTGCCAAAGCCGCTGCAAAAAATGCCAGATGAGTCGGTCGCAGTATCTGCAAGAATTGAGCTACCGCAAGGCAGCGAGCGTATTGTGAGTACGGGAACCGTAACGGATCTCTTGTCCTGGGAGCTCGCGTTTGCCAAGGAGCAAGAGCAGTGGGACTTCGACCGCGGCCTTGTGACATTCGGTGACGCGACGGCCGCGACAACGGAGCCTGACGCGGCAACCGAAATACGGGGCCTGCACTTGCGCGGCAGCACCGACTATGTACGCATGCAGGACTGGTTTGCCCTGCCGAAGCGCAATAATGCGAAGACCGGCATGGGCGAGCGCATTCGGTCGATCGAGATGACGATCGGCCACCTGCATCTGCTTGGACAGCACCTCGTCGATCACCGTATTCGCGTTGACCGAAGTGCGCGTGACTGGCTCGTACAGTTCGACGGCGACGAGGTCAAAGGCTCCGCATTCGTGCCATACGATTTCAATTCGGGACGCACGCTGACCATCGAAATGGAGCGCATGGTGCTCCCCGGAGACGACGAGGTCTCAGGCGAGGATGAGCCAGACATCGATCCTCGCTCTTTGCCGCCGATTTCGATCAGAGCCAGTGAATTTGCGCTGGGGGAACGGTATCTTGGCGCCTTCCAGGCCGAGTTCCGGCATACGGCTGACGGCCTCGTGGCGGACAGCATCATCGCCAGGGATGAAACGTTCGAAATTGTCGGCAACGGCGGATGGATTGTCGACGAATCGGACGCAACAGGCTATCGGAGCTTCCTGACGGTCACCATGACGAGCACGGATGTCGAACGCACGATGCGGCGCCTGGGTTACGAGCCGGGTATTGTGTCCGATCAACTCTCAATGTTGCTGGACCTTAGTTGGTCCGGTGGCCCCCGAGAGGACTTCATGGAATCGCTGCGCGGAGAGGTCAAAATTCAGATCGGCACAGGACAACTCGATGATGTCGAACCTGGGGCAGGCCGAGTGTTCGGGCTCATGAGAATCGTCGCGTTGCCGCGACGGTTGTCACTCGATTTTCGGGATGTATTTGCCAAGGGCTTCGGATTCGACACTATCAATGGTACCTTTCGCATTGTCGATGGTGAAACCTATACGTGCAATCTGTCGCTTGAGGGTCCCGCGGCCAATATAGGAATTGTGGGTCGTGCGGGACTGGTTAGCCGGGACTACGATCAAACAGCCGTTGTTAGCGCGAACTTTGGCAATACCTTACCCGTCGTCGGCGCTGTCGTCGGCGGCCCACAGGTCGCCGCCGTGTTACTGGTATTCTCACAGATCTTCAAGAAGCCGTTGCAGGAGGTTAGTCAGATCTACTACGCAATTGGTGGCTCCTGGGACGAGCCAATGATCGAAACGTCGAGTGCCGGAGAATTTGCGCGGCTGGTTGCCACATCGGAATGCGTCGATGAAACACATTAGAACTCCACCCTGGAGGTCGTGACTTGCGTCTGGCGGCGATTCAGATGAACAGTGGCGCCGACGTTGATGCGAACCTGCGCCTGACCGATCGCTTGCTGAGCGATGCTGCGGCGGACGATTGCAAGATGGCTGTGTTGCCCGAGAATTTCGCGTTGATGCCTGAGCGTAGCCGGGACAAGCTAGTGCACGCTGAAGAACCTGGCAGCGGCCCGATCCAGAAATTTCTCAGTGACGCCGCGCGTCGCCACGGTCTATGGATTATTGCGGGCAGCATGCCGCTTGTAGCACCCGAACCCGAGAAGGTATTTGGGGCGTGTCCAGTGTATGACGCGGATGGAATCGAGCAAGCCTGCTATCGGAAAATCCACTTGTTTGACGTGAAGCTGCCCGATCGTGATGAGTCTTACCAGGAGTCCTGGTCGATGTGCGCGGGCACTGATCCCGTGACGGTCGAGTCGCCGATCGGCAAGATCGGACTGACGATTTGTTACGACCTGCGGTTCCCCGAGCTCTATCGACGTCTCGTCGACGATGGCGCGACGGCGTTCACTGTGCCGGCGGCCTTCACATCTGTGACGGGCGAGGCGCATTGGCAACTGCTGTTGCGAGCCCGCGCGATCGAAAATCTGGCGTACGTCGTCGCTGCAGGGCAATATGGTGATCACCCGGACAAGCGGTCAACTTATGGACACTCGATGATCATCGATCCGTGGGGAAAAATCCTCGCAGAGCAGGCTGCAGGCGACTGTCACATTACAGCCGATATCGATCCGGAGTTGCCATCACGACTGCGCAGTGAATTTCCGGCACTCGCAAATCGGCGCCTCTGACCCCCCCAATACCGCCATGACGGAGTATTATTCTAGCTAGCAAGTGGAATATTGTTTTGAGCAAGAACAGTCAACAAACGTTTGACACTGTCATCTCGCGCACACTCGAGCCTGTTGGGCTCGACGAGCGGCACCTGAATGCGACCTTGAGCTCGATGATGCGCGGTGGTATCGATTATGCGGACCTGTACTTTCAGGTGAGCCGTCGGGAGAGCTGGTCAGTTGAGGACGGTATTATTCGCGAAGGGAGTTTCAGCCTCGACCAGGGTGTCGGAGTGCGGGCCGTTAGCGGCGAAAAGACAGGATTCGCTTATTCCGACGAGCTGATGC
>JADFKA010000034.1 GCA_022565135.1 Pseudomonadota bacterium | reverse complement strand
CGGCGTGCCGACAGTATTACTTGCACGTACCGATGCCGATGCCGCCAATCTGATCACGTCGGATTGCGATGAGCGCGATCAGCCATTTATTACCGGTGACCGTACGTCCGAGGGCTTTTTCCGCACCATGGCCGGGCTCGACCAGGCAATCGCACGTGGCTTGGCTTACGCGCCGTACGCTGACATGATCTGGTGTGAAACATCCAAGCCGGATCTCGATCAGGCGCGTCGCTTCGCCGAGGCGATTCACGCAGAGTTCCCGGATCAACTGCTGGCCTACAACTGCTCACCGTCGTTCAACTGGAAGGCGAACCTGGGCGATGAGTCGATGCGCAATTTCCGCGAAGAACTTGGCAAGATGGGCTACAAGTTCCAGTTCATCACACTGGCGGGCTGGCACGTGCTGAATTCGAGCATGTTCCGACTAAGTCGTGCTTACAAGGCAGACGGCATGTATGCTTACTCGCAGCTGCAGCAGCAGGAGTTTGCTGACGAGCAGTTCGGGTTCCGTGCAACGAAGCATCAGTCGTTCGTAGGTGCTGGATATTTCGACGCCGTGCAGAACACGATAATGAACGGACTGACGTCAACAACGGCGCTGGCTGGCAGCACCGAAGAAGAGCAGTTCGTCGCATGATTTACATGGGGATTGTCAATGCAGACAAAAGTCGTTCGCGATGCAGATCGTGATGACCGCTGTAGCGTTGGCAATCTCCGCGTCAAGTCTGTCCTCTTCCGCTTTGTCGAAGACGAATTACTACCGGCAATAGACCGGGGCTCGGCTGCGTTCTGGCGCGGTTTTGAGGCCCTTATCGATGATTTAACGCCCGTCAATCGTAACCTGCTGCAGTTTCGCGATGAGCTGCAGCGCAAGATCGACGCGTGGCACGAGGCGAGGCACGGCGCGCCCTGGGACCACGGCGAATACGTCGACTTCCTGAAAGGTATCGGCTACCTCAAGGAGATGGGTGAGTCGTTCCAGATCACGACTGCGGGCGTCGACCCGGAGATCGCGACAATCGCAGGCCCGCAACTCGTTGTCCCGGTCAACAATGCACGATTTGCCCTGAACGCGGCCAATGCGCGATGGGGCAGTCTCTACGATGCCTTGTATGGGTCTGACGTCATCGCCGAAACAGATGGTCAGCAACGCGGATCGTCTTACAACCCACAACGCGGTGCGGCTGTCATTCGTTATGCGACTGAATTTCTGGATCGTGCCCTGCCGCTCGATACGGTCAGCCACGGAGATGTGGTGCAGTACTCGCTGGACCTTGCGGCGAGCAGGGCAACATTCATGGCGAAGCTTAAGGACGGCAAAACCGTCACCTTAAGTGATGCTGAGGCGTTTGTTGCTTACACGGCAAAGGATGGCCGTCACTCCTACCTGTTTCGCCACAACAATCTCCATATCGAAATCC
The DNA here is from genome assembly GCA_022565135.1 of Pseudomonadota bacterium. Lineage (GTDB taxonomy): Bacteria > Pseudomonadota > Gammaproteobacteria > Steroidobacterales > Woeseiaceae > UBA1847. The sequence continues at coordinate 9,565 of JADFKA010000034.1, read as the reverse complement.
AGACAGATCGCGAGCACGAAATCGGTCGCGACGCGCCTGGCAATATCTGTGACGTTGTTCTCGAGGCAGCGATTACGACGATCCAGGATTGCGAAGATTCCGTCACTGCTGTCGATGCCGAAGACAAGGTCGGCGTTTACCGTAATTGGCTCGGTCTCATGCAATGTTCGCTCGAGGCAGATCTGGAAAAAGACGGTCAGAAATTTACGCGACGGCTAAACGCCGATCGCGAGTACACGTCGGCCGAAGGTGGAGTGCTTACGCTGTCAGGCAGAAGTCTGATGCTGGTACGCAATGTTGGTCACTTGATGACGAACGACGCCGTGCTCGACAAGAATGGCGACGAAGTTTTCGAAGGTATTCTGGATGCCGTCATTACATCCGCTTGTGCGATTGCAAACACACGACAGTCGAAGTTGCTACCAAACAGCCGTAGCGGCAGTATTTACATCGTAAAACCGAAGATGCACGGACCCGACGAAGCGGCGTTCACAGAATCCCTGTTTGCGAGAGTTGAAGATCTGCTTGGTCTTGCGCCCGATACGCTTAAGGTCGGTGTCATGGATGAAGAGCGGCGTACTACCGTCAATCTTCAGGAATGCATTCGTGCTGTGCAAAACCGGCTGTTTTTTATTAATACGGGTTTTCTCGATCGCACGGGCGATGAGATTCATACGAGCATGCATGCGGGGCCGATGTTGCCAAAAGAAACAATCAAGACGCAGCCATGGATCGGTGCTTACGAAGACTGGAATGTCGACTTCGGTATTCGTTGCGGACTGCCGGGCAAGGCTCAAATCGGTAAAGGAATGTGGCCGAAGCCCGATGAGATGAATCAGATGATGGACAGCAAACAGGCACAGCTTGAAGCGGGCGCGAGCTGTGCCTGGGTGCCGTCACCGACCGCCGCTACGTTGCACGCCATGCATTATCACGCTGTCGATGTTCGGCAGAAACAGGAAGTCCTGGCGTCAAGAGCCCTGGCGAGCCTGGAGGATATTCTGACGCCGCCGTTGTGCGATCCGGCGACACTGTCTGAGGAGACGATTCAGGACGAACTCAATAATAATACGCAAGGCATTCTTGGCTATGTTGTGCGTTGGATTAACCAAGGCGTCGGCTGCTCCAAGGTCCCCGACATTGCAGACGTCGGTCTGATGGAGGACAGGGCGACGTGTCGTATTTCGAGTCAACACATCGCTAACTGGTTGTTGCACGGCGTGACGACAGAGGCGCAGGTGCTCGCCACACTCAAACGCATGGCCGCGATTGTCGACCAGCAGAATTCGAGTGACCCGGGTTACGTGTGCATGAGCGATGATCTCGACTCAAGCATCGCGTTCCTCGCAGCATGCGATCTTGTATTCAAGGGTTGCGAGCAGCCGAATGGTTACACCGAACTCTTGTTGCATGCACGTCGGCGCCAATACAAATCTCAATTGCGGTGCGCCTGAAGAGTGTCATTTTTGTCGGTAGCTACGCCGATCGTCGCTGCCGCCGGCTGCGTGAGTTATGCGTTGCCGACCTGGCAGGTTTTCGCGATATTGACTTGCGTCCCCCAGTTCGTTGCGAGCGCCCGATCTGAATCGGTTCGGCTTTAATACGTGGATCCGGTTCGTAGCCCGGCAGGACCTGCTTTTCAATTTTGCATTTCAGCAAGCGTTCGATATCGGCTAGCAGTTTTTGTTCGTCAACACAGACCAGCGATATGGCGTGGCCCTTCTGGCCAGCACGGGCCGTGCGTCCGATACGATGCACGTAGTCTTCTGCGACATGCGGAAGTTCATAGTTGACAACATGTGGCAGTCGGTCTATATCGAGACCACGCGCGGCGATATCGGTTGCAACCAGTACCCTGACGGCGCCGGCCTTAAATTCCCTTAGTGCGCGCGTTCGTGCTGCTTGCGACTTGTTGCCGTGAATTGCTGTGGACGTGATGCCGTCGTCGGACAACTGCTCGGCCAGCCTGTTGGCGCCGTGTTTGGTGCGCGTAAATACCAGCACCTGTTGCCAATTCTCGGCGCCAATGCGGTGCGACAGGAGTTCGCGTTTACGGCGTTTGTCGACCGGATGGACGACCTGAGTGACCAGGTCGACAGGTTTATTTCTCGCGGCAACTTCGATTTCGGTAGGCGAATTCAACAGGTTTCCTGCAAGGCGCCGAATGTCATCTGAAAACGTTGCTGAGAATAGGAGGTTTTGGCGCTCATCGGGCAAGACTTTGAGGATCCTGCGAATGTCGCGGATAAATCCCATGTCGAGCATGCGATCGGCTTCGTCGAGCACGAGAATTTCAATCTTCGTCAGATCGATGGTTCCCTGTTGCATATGATCCAGCAGACGGCCGGGAGTCGCGACAACGATATCGACACCTTTGCGTAATCGGGCAATCTGCGTGTTGATGCTGACACCGCCAAAAATGACAGATGTCCTGAATGGCAAGAACTGGCCATAGTCTCGAATGCTTTCAGCAACCTGTGCAGCGAGTTCGCGCGTTGGTGTCAGAACAAGCGCGCGCACGCTACGCCGGTTGGTCGTCGAATACTGCAATCGTTGCAGAAGCGGCAGAGTGAAGCCCGCTGTTTTGCCGGTGCCGGTTTGGGCAGCTGCCAGAACGTCGCGTCCTGCAAGTATGTGTGGGATGGCTTGCTGCTGGATCGGGGTTGCCTCACGGTAGCCCTTTGCGTCGACCGCACGCAGCAAGTCGGCCGACAGGCCGAGTTGATTAAATAACACTGTGTTTGTACTCCAAGATCGCCCGACCCGGTAGCGCACAATAATCGCGCAGGGTTCGGTCCAGGCTGATGTAAATAGTGGCTCCGATTCCAGCGGATTTGCGGGGTCGGAGTGATTGGCGCAGACCGAAGTGCGCCAGGACGCCGCGGACTATACCAGACGATCGGGTAAAAGGAAGGGCCTAATGCGCTTTTGAACGGATCTACATTGCCATGATTTCGTAGATCCGAATGCTCGCAATGAACGGATTGTCCTGCGCGATCTTTTCTGCGTCCTCAAGATTTTCGGCATTGATGATCGAGTAGCCCGTAATGGACTCCATCCCCATGGGTAGGTCCTTGGTTCCGTCTTGCGAGATTTCTCGCGCACCGCCGTGGAATCCGCCGTTTTCCACTGACCTGTCTGCGATCGACCCAAACCATTTCCCCCAAGCCGCCATGATCTCTGGCGTAGGCTTTTCAAATCCAAAATGCAGCAACATGAATCGTTTCACTTCGCTCTCCTCGCGCTGACTACTTCTGCAAGGGCGACGGGTCCGCCCAGGAGGCCGAACGGTAAGCCGTGGTTGACCAACTATCAAGCCTCGGAGTGAGCGGTATCGTTCTTTTCACGGTCGTCCGTGACTCGTCATACCGTCAAACTGTAGAATCCGTGGTCAAATGGGACTATTGGGATTGTTCGGATCGGCCGGTACACTATTGGAAATGCAAATTTGCGGGTGTCGTTCAATGGTAGGACATCAGCTTCCCAAGCTGAGAATGAGGGTTCGATTCCCTTCACCCGCTCCACGTGCTGGTCAGAAACACATGACGGCGTAATTTTCGGTACGGCTGAACATCAGCGCCAAATGTCAGAGAGTGGTTGCTGCATAGTGCCGGGCTGAATTGCAACCAAAACGGCCGCTCGTACATCAAATAACAATAATTAACAGTGCAGAAAACTAGGGGAATCGTCTATGAGTAATCGGTCGAAGACGTGGCCAGGTCTGTTTGTGGCGATGCTGCTCGCAGCATGCGGCGCCGAACAACAGATTGCGGCAGACGCAGTTGCTGATGATCCGCTGCGACTGGCAGCGAATGTTGTTCCTATCGCGCAGCAAATTAAACTGAATATCGACCCGGACCAGGACGGTTATACCGGCGCTACGACAATTACGATTGAGATCGCGAGCGAGACGACGTCATTCCGGCTACATGCACAAGATATGCAGCTAGAGTCGCTCAGGCTTTCGCAGGCCGGCAGCGACATTGACGTAAATCATGAACCTGGCGACAACGACATGTTGATCGTTACGCCGCAAAATAGTCTTTCTCCTGGAACTTACGACCTGATAATTGAATTCAGCAATGACTTCAACACTGATGGTGTCGGCATCAACCGCACAGAGCACGAAGGTGCGCACTACATCTTTAGCCAGTTCGAAGCGGTCGACGCAAGACAGGCGTTTCCTTGTTTTGATGAGCCTGGTTTCAAGTTCCCCTGGCAGCTGACGATGACGGTGCCCGAGAATGCCTTGCCGATCACCAATACGCCGGAAGCATCCGTAACGGTTGAAGACGGCAACAAGACAGTCGTTTTCGAGGCAACACCGCCGCTGCCGTCTTACCTGATTGCTATCGCCGTAGGGCCGTTCGACACGGTGCCGATCGATGGCATGTCGGTGCCGGGCCGAGTCATCGTGCCGCGCGGCAAGAGTCATCTCGCTGCGTTCGCCGTCGAAACCACTCCGGCGTTGCTGGCGTCACTCGAGGATTATTTCGACCAACCGTATCCATTCAAGAAACTTGATCTCATCGCCACATTCCAGTCTTTCTCAGGCGCGATGGAGCACCCTGGTGCGATCACGTATTCTGATTTCCTGCTGTTACTCGACGAGACTGCGAGTACGCAGCAAAAAGCGGCACTCATCAAAATTACGGCGCACGAGCTGGCGCATCAATGGTTCGGCAACCTTGTGACAATGCAATGGTGGGATGACCTCTGGTTGAACGAGTCCTTTGCCGACTGGATGGGCGACAAGATCGTCGACCGTGTCTACTCCGAATACGACAGAGGCATGGCAGAGCTGCTCACAACATTTCGCATTATGGACACCGACGCACGGCCGACGACGAAGCCGATTCGCCATGAGTTCAAGGCGACCGATAATTTCTCGGATGGCATTTTCCTGTCGTATTACAAAGGCAAGGCCGTGATCAGCATGTTCGAAAAGGCAGTTGGCGAGGATGTTTTTCGCGCCGGGGTTATTCGTTATCTTCGCGAGTTCAGCCGCGCCAATGCGGCCGCCGCCGATCTGTGGGCGCAGATAAACAGTGGGGCGGAGTTTGACCTGGCCGGAGGCCTCGCCAGTTTCATCGATCAGCCCGGAATTCCGTTGATATCCGTGACCGCCAGCGGTGGTGGTCGCTACGAATTTTCACAGAGTCGCCTGCTCACGGGAGGCGATGCAGCGGCAATGGACCAGACCTGGGTAATTCCGTTGAATTACAAGTATTGGTCGGACGGTCGAGTAGTCACGGCTGAGATGATTCTCAGTGACAAGACACAAAGCGTCCACCTCGGAACGGATGTTGCGTGGATACTGCCCAACGCGAATCAATCGGGGTACTACCGCTGGAATATTCCGCCGGAGATGCTGATCAGCATGGGAGAGGATGCGGCGTTACGCCTCAATGTACGCGAGCGCATGGGCATGTTGACCAATCTCTGGTCACTATTAGCAACCGACAAGATCGACGGCGACGACTTCCTTGCAGCGTTGCAGGGCATGTCGACGGACGTCGATGCATCAGTTGTGTCAGCGCTGCTCGGTCAATTGGTTAATGTCTTGCAGACGTTTATTACGCCTGAGTTACGCGCCGATTTCGCGGTGTATGTTCGTACCTTGTTAATCCCAACACTTGAACGCATCGGCACCGATCCTCTGTCAGACGACAGCGCTGCGGTCGCGTCACTGCGCCCACAGGTATTGCTGTGGTTGGCGGATTATGGTCGCGACGAGGCCGCACGCGAGGTAACCGCTGACCTGACGAGCCGTTACCTGGCAGGCGAGATTCCATTGTCAAACCAGGTCAGCGTCGCGATGCGGGTCGAAGCGCGCCGCGGTAATCAGGCCCTGTTCGACACATTGCGTGAGCGGTTTGAGGCGGCAACATCACCGGGCGATCGACGCAGTTACGTTCGGGCCATCGGGTCCTTTCGCGATCCCGCACTGGTTTCGCAGGTACTCGACTATCTGATGGAAGGACCGTTTCGCCCGAATGATATGTCAACGGTGTTTGCTCGGCTCGCGGGCTGGCCGGACAACAACACGATGTTGCTTGACTGGCTGATGCAACATGACGCGGAACTGCGCAAACGTCTGCCGGCCGGAGCAATGGCCGGAATTCCTGATCTAATGACAATCTGTGCGCCGGATAACCTGTCGGCGATCAAGGAGTTTTATGGCGCGCCGGAGCGAGCAACCCCGGGTATCGAGGACGATCTCAAGGACTCCGAGGCTGAGGTTATGGAGTGCTGGGAACTTAGGCAGCGCGAACTGGCATCGGTAAGCCGTTATCTTGACGACATCGCGATGTGATAAAACCCTGGCATAGATGCTGTTACGCTTGCGCCGAGCGGCGAATGTGCAGAGATCATTATTGCTATGAGCAACGTCTTTTACAGGAATCCGACGCACGACTATCCCGTGTGCGTACGCGGCCAGGGTGTTTACCTGTATGACGCTGCCGGGAAACAGTATCTCGATGGCAGCGGTGGAGCTGCGGTCTGTTGTCTGGGTCACGGTCATCCCGCGGTTATCGACGCCATCAAGTCCCAGGTCGAGAAACTGGCTTATGCGCACACGGCGTTTTTCACCAATGAGCCGCAGGAAAAACTCGCAGAGCATCTCGCAGGACGTTTCGGCGATGCTGATGCACGCGTGTATTTCCTCTCGGGAGGATCCGAGGCAAACGAGACGGCCATAAAACTTGCAAGACAGTATTGGGTGGCGAAAGGTCGCACAGACAAACACCTGATCGTGAGTCGTGACCAGAGCTATCACGGCAACACGCTCGCCGCATTATCGGCGTCGGGCAACCCGGGCCGGCGCAAGGTTTTTGCACCGCTACTGCATGACTGGCCGAAGATCGATCCGTGTTACGCCTATCGCCACAGGAATGATGGCGAGTCGGACACGGATTATGCGTGGCGTTCGGCACACGAACTCGAACGCGCGATCGCTGATCATGGCGCGGACAACATCGCCGCATTCATGGCCGAGACGGTTGTCGGCGCGACGCTGGGCGCAGTACCCCCCGTAGCCGGGTATTTCAAAGCGATACGGGAAATCTGTGACCGTCACGAGATACTCCTGATACTCGACGAAGTCATGGCCGGATGCGGGCGCTCCGGTACCTACTTCGCGTTTGAACAAGATGCTGTCATGCCCGATATCGTCACGATGGCTAAAGGCCTCGGTGGCGGTTACCAGGCGATCGCTGCGACGATAGCCCGTGGTTTCATACATGATGCCATCGTCGACGAATTTGGATCTTTCGCGCACGGTCATACCTACATCGGACATGCGACAGCGTGCGCGGCGGCGTTGGCCGTTGCGGGCGTCATTGAGAACGACGGGCTGCTGGATAATGTGCAGACAATCAGTGCGGCGTTGACCAGCGATCTTGAAGCAGCGTTCGCCGAGCATCCACACGTGGGCGATATCCGTGGTCGTGGATTGTTGCTCGGCATCGAGCTCGTCATCGATCGGGATAGCAAGCAGCCTGCCCAGCCATTGCTGGCAGGCGCAATAAAAAATGAGGCAATGGCGCAGGGGCTCATCATCTATCCGGGTGGCGGTACGGCCGATGGCGAGATGGGCGCGCACATCATGCTGGCGCCCGCTTTCATCTATGACAAGAACAACATTGACGAGTTGGTCGGAAAACTGCAGACAGTCCTCGCCAATGTAAGCATCGATCCATGACCATGGATTTTCAGGCGTTCGCGGAAAACCATGTCGTGATCATGTCGGCACCGAACGGTGCGCGACGTAGTCAGCTGGATCACCCGGCATTGCCGATTACACCTGCCGAACTCGCGCTGAACGCAGTCGCACTGCGCGATGCTGGCGTGTCCATCTTGCATCTGCATGTGCGCGACGAGTACGGTAAACATTCACTTGACGCCGAGCGCTACCGACAAGCGATCGCGGCCATACGTGATCGCATAGGCGAGGAGCTGGTCATCCAGGTAACCACTGAGGCGGTGGGCCAGTACACGCCCGAGGAGCAAATGGCCCTGGTGCGAGACCTCAGACCCGAGGCCGTGTCGATTGCACTCAGAGAAATTTGCGCGACGCCGGCCGATGAGACAAGAGCAGCGGAATTTTTCGCATGGATGCGGCAGGAGCAGATCTGGCCGCAGTACATATTGTACTCAGTTGAAGATGTCGAGCGATTCGATGATATGCGCCGGCGTGGTGTCTTTGCCGACGACAGTCCGTTTATCATGTTTGTGCTCGGCGATTATGTCGATGCGGTCCCTGGCGTCGTCGAAGACCTCGACGCTCTGCTCGCTGCAACGGATCCAAATGCTCACCCCTGGGCAGTTTGCTGCTTTGGTCACAATGAAAATGCAGTGATGCTGGCGGCAACGGCGCGCAACGGGCATGTCCGTATGGGTTTTGAGAATAATCTCGTGCTGCCGGACGGCGACATCGCCGCGGACAATGCGGCCCTGATTCACGAATATACGGCAACGAGTGCCGGTAGCGGGCGCCGGCCGGCCAACGCCGCAGAAGTTCGTGCAACATTCATGTTCGTTGCCGAGACAGTGTTGTAAAAATGCGGCAAGATACCTTTTTTTGTGCGAATTAAATGAGCGAACACAGTAAAACAGTCGGCGTACTCGGCGGCATGGGTCCTGATGCCACGGTCGATTTCATGGCCAAGGTCATCGCGCTGACGCCAGCGAATTCCGATCAGGAGCATGTGCACATGCTCGTGGATCACAATCCCAAGGTACCCGATCGCCAGACAGCGATACTCGATGCTGGTGAAGATCCCGGTCCCTACCTTGCCGCCATGGCCGTCCGGCTTGAAACTGCCGGTGCAGATTTTCTGGTCATCCCGTGCAACACGGCCTATGTGTTCAAAGATGCCGTCGAAAGTGCAACAAGCATTCCGCTGATCTCGATTATCGACGTCACGGTAGCCACTGCACTCGAACAGGGCGCGGCCTCAGCCGGTGTACTGGCGACGGACGGCTGCCTGAAGGCCCGCGTATTCCAGAATGCTCTTGAAAAAGCCGGCATAGAGTCGGTCCTGCCCAGCGATTATGAGCTTGGCAAACTGATGACGCTTGTTAATCGCATCAAAGCCGGTTACCAGGGGGAAAGTATTGCGCGAGACATGGCGACCTTGGCGACCGCTCTCGTCGATCGTGGCGCGCAGTCAGTGATTGCAGGTTGCACCGAAATCCCGCTTGTACTCGACGCTGCCGCCGTCGATGTTCCCTTGATTTCGTCGACAGATGTGCTGGCACAGCAGACGGTTGCATTGGCGCGCGGCGAAATCGCGTTACCGAAATAGGAGCGGTACAAAGTGCTATCACAATTTGCCAGAGTGTCTCTCGGTCACTTTCCGACACCCCTCGAGCACCTGCCACGCTTGAGCGAACACCTTGGCGGGCCGCAGATATGGGTAAAGCGTGACGATTGTACCGGGCTTGCGACGGGCGGCAACAAAACACGCAAACTTGAGTTCTCGATGGCGGATGCACTGGAACAAGGTGCTGATACGATAGTCACTGTCGGTGCTGTTCAGTCGAATCACGTTCGGCAAAC
>JADFKA010000033.1 GCA_022565135.1 Pseudomonadota bacterium | reverse complement strand
TGCGAATTGAGTTGACCGATAGCGGCATCTGAACCCGCGATGACCAACGTCACACGTGACACCGTCGGGTCGTCCGTAGCTGCGACATTCAGAGAATCAATATTATAGCCACGGGATGAAAACATGCCGGTCATGCGCGTCAGCGCACCGACTTCATTCTGCAACAGAACTGAAATTACGTGCCGCATCGCTGGTGATTGCCTGCCTCGGTCAATGAGTACAATTGAAACTAATTAATTTCATGCACACGGCGTTTGAACTCGTCGCTGGCCGAGTATTGCAATGCCACAGAAATTAGTAAACACTCGCCGAAAATCGGGCACTTACGTGATTGAGCACAACAGCGTGAAAGATCAGGCAAGCACGGCAAAATTGACTGCTCACCCACTCGCGGGGACCCGCATGAGCGGCGCCGATATGGTCGTGCAGGTACTTGCCGATGAAGGCGTCGACACGATTTTCGGTTACAGCGGCGGCGCAATACTGCCAACTTACGATGCGGTCTTTCGCTACAACGACGTACACCGCAGGGATGACGGCACGGCCGCCATGCCTTTGATCGTTCCGGCCAACGAGCAAGGCGCCGGATTCATGGCCTCCGGCTATGCCCGCGCAAGTGGCAAGGTCGGCGTCGTCATGGTGACATCAGGGCCCGGTGCGACCAATACGGTCACACCAGTACGGGACTGCATGGCCGACTCCGTGCCAATCGTCGTTATCTGCGGCCAGGTGCCGTCCGCAGCCATCGGCACAGACGCATTTCAGGAAGCGCCGGTAGCGGCGATCATGGGCGCTGTTGCCAAGCACATTTTTCTGGTCACAGAGCCTTTGCTGCTCGAGGACACCGTACGTAGCGCCTTCGAACTGGCACGAACCGGTCGTCCGGGACCCGTCGTGATCGACATTCCAAAGGACATACAGAACTGGGAGGGTGAATTCAAAGGTCAGGGTCTGCTGCCATTGCCAGGTTACCGCCGGCGCTTGCAGTCAATCGTCGATAATCACTTGCGCGATCATGCTTGTGAACGCTTTTACGCGATGCTGGCGCAATCCGAACGACCACTGATGTATGTCGGCGGCGGTGTTATCAATGCCAACGCCACCAAACCGATGCGGCACTTTGCCAACGCGTATGGCATCCCGGTGACGACAACGTTGATGGCACTGGGCGCGAGCGACACGACGCATCCACTGGCGCTGCACATGCTCGGGATGCACGGCATTGCATCGGCCAATTACGCCGTCGAGGACTGCGATTTCCTGATTACGATCGGCGCCAGATTCGATGATCGAGTTGCCGCCGTCCCCGCCCGCTTCGCACCCAAAGCGAGAAATATTGCCCAGTTCGATATCGATATTGCCGAAATTGGCAAGGTCAAGCGCGTCAACTGGCATCACATTGGCATACTCGCGCGCGATCTCGATGATCTGTTGGCCTACGGCAAGCGTATCGAGTTCAGCAAGGACTATTCGGTCTGGCATGAAGAGATCGCCGCGCTCAAAAAGGAACACGGCCTTAACTACGATCGCAATAGCGAACTCATCCAGCCCTATACCGTAATTGAGGAGATCAATCGGCATACGCAGGGCCAGGCGATCATTTCGACGGGTGTCGGGCAGCACCAGATGTGGGCAGCCCAGTATTTTGATTATCGCGAACCGAGGTTGTGGCTGACGTCGGGCAGCATGGGTACCATGGGATTCGGTTTGCCCGCTGCAATCGGTGCACAATTCGCACAACCCGATCGCGTGGTCATTGACGTCGACGGCGATGCGAGCATTCGCATGAACATTGGCGAACTCGAAACGGTGACAACTTACAAACTGCCCATCAAGATTGTCGTACTCAACAACTTCGGAGATGGCATGGTGCGACAGTGGCAAAAACTTTATTACAACAGCCGCATGTCGGGCAGTGACAAGTCATTGCACAAAAAAGACTTTGTGAAAGCGGCAGAAGCCGACGGGTTTCAGTTCGCGCAGAAGCTCGACAATAAGAAAGACCTGCCCAAGGTCATCAAGGCATTCTTGGAATTCGAGGGTCCGGCGTTTCTCGAAGTCATCATCGACCGCGACGCTGGCGTCTACCCGATGGTCGGTCCGGGCATGAGTTATGACAAGATGATCACCGGCGACTACATCAAGAGCCGCCACAAACCGACGGACGATAAACCCGACCCCGGAGAAATGTTCTGAAAATTCATGTCCTTGGGAGACTTGCGGTGACGCGTAGATCTGTTCGCGTTATTGCGGTCATTGGATTGAGTCTCGCAAGGGGGCTGCATCCGCCAGCATCAGCCGAAGTCCCGTTAGAAGAATTTGCCAAGCTGCCGCTCTACGGCAATCTCAAGATCAGCCCGACAGGGGAATACCTGGCAGCAACGGTCCGTAATGACGATGGTCAAATGAGCCTCGTGATTATGAACATGCGCTCCAATGAGGTCACGGCCACGATTCGCGGCTTCGGCCGGGACTTTATCAATCACTGCATTTGGGCGAATGACGAGCGTATCGTCGCATCGCTCGGTCGCCAGTACGGTTCCCTGGATGCGACGCAGTGGGCCATCGATACATCGCTGCAGCAGACCGTGTATGCATTTACGGTGGCTCCTACGGCGGTTATGCGGCCATGATGGGCGTTTTACGTGAACCCGATCTCTATCAATGCGCAATCGCCTATGTCGCCGTGTATGACCTCGAACTCATGTTCAAGAAGGGCGACATACCCACCCGGGACAGCGGCTTGGTGTTCCTCAAAGAGGCTGTCGGCGAAGACAAGGAAGATCTGCGCACAAGGTCACCGGTACACAATCTCGACAAATTGAAGGCGCCCGTATTTATTGTGCACGGGGGCGAGGATTTCCGCGTTGATATCGAACACGCCTACCGACTACGCAAGGGTCTCGAGAAACTGGGCAAGCCCTATGAGTGGCTCGTAAAACCCAAAGAAGGGCACGGCTTTTATAAAGATGTGGAATCGAAATTGCATCGCTATCGGATTATCCGGCGGCTTCCTCGAACCACTCGAATCCACGAGCATCTGGCTTATTCAGGCAGCCATCGCGCTGCTCTTGCAGCGCTTTCCAGACCGCGACTTCGATGCAGCCGATATCGAGGACTACAACCGCGGCATGAGACGACGCTTTGAAGAGGTGCGCGACTTCCTGATCTTGCATTACAAAGCAACGCAGCGAAGCGACACCGATTTCTGGAAAGAATCCGCGAACATGTCAATTCCGGATTTATTGCTGCCGTGACGCTTGCGGATGGCACGGCAATCGAAGGCGATTTCTATATTGACTGCAGCGGCGAGCGAGCGCTTCTGATCGGCGGCGCGCTCGGTTTAGCTATCAGAGCTGGTCCGAATTTCTGCCTTGCGATCGCTGCGTCCGTGTCAGCACCAATGATGTGCAGGACCTGAGTCCAACTACTCGCATCGTTGCCAAACGCAATGGATGGTCGCGCCGCATGCAATTGATCGACCGGGTAGATTTCGAATTTTTTTACAACAGGGCAATATGCAGCGACGAAGACGCCGTGAAACAGCTCACTCAAGATGTCGGCGCCAGCGCATCGCTGCCGGACCACCGGCAAGTTCGGGCCGGCCAGGCAATAAGCATTCCCGGCTGTAAATTCTTTTAAGGACGCGATCAAGGTCCACACCCGTGTTCGCTGCTACTTTGGTATTATGTGAACCGGCGCAAGGAATACCGGGATGATTTCCGGGACATTGAAAAGGCCAATGCCTATCTCGCCAACACAGGACAAATTGAACAAGATTGTAATCCTCAATCCAAAGGGGGGTTGCGGCAAGTCCACGCTCGCGACCAACCTGGCTGCCTGTTATGCACAGCGCGGGTTGGCGACGGCAATCATGGATTTTGACCCGCAGGGCTCCACGACGGCCTGGCTGAATCGGCGGCCGGCCGATCTGCCAACAATTCATGGCATTGCGGCGTTCAAAAAATCGATGCAGGCAACTCGGAGCTGGCAGCTGCGCATACCCAACGACACTGTTAACGTGATCGTCGATTCGGCGGCCGGTATTACTCACGACGACCTGCGCGAAATTACGCGCGATGCGACGACTATTCTCGTTCCCGTACTGCCCTCTTCAATGGATATCGATGCCGCATCGCGATGCATTGCCGACTTGTTGCTGGTCGCCAAAGTTGACCGAAACGAACGCAAGCTGGCGGTCGTCGCCAATCGCACCCGTAAAAATACCAAGAGTTTGGCTCGGCTCATGCGGTTTCTCGATTCTCTGGGTATTCCAATCATCGCGGTGTTGCGTGACAGCCAGAATTTTGTGCGTTCGGCGGAACTGGGCATTGGGCTGCACGAGATGCAGCCGCACCGCGTCCGTCATGACGTCGAGCAACTCGACAGAATCGTGAAATGGCTTGATGGCTGGTCCGACCGGCGTAAGAGCGCCACCAATATCACAGGAATTCGGCGTCAATCATTCTCAAAAGTATCTTTCTTGCGTAGACCTCAGACCGGTCCGGCCTGAATCGACGCGAATAATTCGACATCGACATTACCACCAGACAGAACCACAATCGTGATCTTGTCGGCGGTACTGACCTTGCCGGCAAGGACCGCTGCGAGCGCAACGGCGCCGCCCGGCTCGACGACGAGCTTGAGGTGGCGAAATGCGAAACGCATTGCGGCCCTGACTTGCTCATCGCTGACAACCAGTCCCGCGCTCACCAGACGGCGCATGATCTCGAACGTATTCTGGCCGGGCGTGTCGGGCAACAGTGCGTCACAGATCGAACGCGCCGTCGAAGAGTTGCTGACACGTTCACCGCACTCAAGAGAGCGAGCCGTATCGTCAAACTCTTCGGGTTCCACGGTGTATATGGCCACGTCGGGTAGACGTGCCTTGAGCGCCACAGAGCTACCCGACGTCAACCCACCACCACCGCAACAGATCAGCACCTGATCCGCATGCAGCCCCAGCGACTGAGATTGTTCTGCGATCTCGAGCCCGACCGTGCCCTGCCCGGCAATGATGTGAGGATGATCGAACGGCGGAACGATCTCAGCACCACGCTCAGCAGCCAGGGCGCGCGCAATGGCTTCACGATCGCCCGTATAGCGGTCATAAGTGATGATTTCGCCACCCAGTTTGCGCGTACTGTCGAGTTTTGCGGTCGGTGCATCCTCGGGCATGACGATGGCCGTGCGGATACCCAGTATCTTACCTGCGGCCGCAACGCCTTGGGCGTGATTACCCGATGACCACGCGACGACGCCGCGCTCAGCCTGCTCGGCTGACAGCTGACTCAATAGGTTGTAGGCACCGCGAATCTTAAATGAGCCCGTTCGTTGCCAGCACTCCGGCTTGAGGAGTACCTTGCCGGCAGCGATTCGATCGAGTTCGGCGTTCTGCAACAATGGCGTTTCGATTACGATGCCGTGCAGACGACGTGCCGCGGCCTCGATATCGTCAATGTCGATCATTCAGCGTCTGGATTCAACCGATCGATTTTCGCCGCACAGATGAAATCGTTGTCAGACAGACCGTTAATCGCATGCGTCGTGTAACTGACGCCACATGATCCGTAGCTGACCGTGAGCACCGGATGATGGCCCTCAGTAATGGCAATCCAGGCGACGGCATTGGCAAATCCCAATGTGCGGCTGTATGCAGGGAACGAGAATTCGCGCGAAATATCCATGCCATCATCGCTGAGCACCCAATCATTGTGAAGCGCCGTCATGAGCGACTCCACCGCATCGCGTAGCAGGGGTTCTGTGCCGCCTTCGCAGGGTTTGCAGTGCCGCTTTGCGAGTTCTTCCCCCATAGCAACGGACTATACGCTGTAAATCGCCCTTTCGTCGCTCACGCACATCCCTGTGCTGCGCGGCATTAGGTCGTCCTGACCGTCGGCGGGCTCCCGGATCAAAAAAAAGCCGGCCCGAAGGGCCGGCAATCATAGAGACTCGAAACGAGTCGCGAGGAGCAAGAGACTAGTTCGGAATCGACGCAAACGAAGGAGAGTTGTCGATGAACAACGTCAGGCTGACGCGACGCTCGAGAGCATAGCTGTCAGCCGACTCATCCTGAGCCGGAGCTTCGCCATGTGCCGCAACGCGGATCCGTGATGCATCGACTCCGGCCGCGACGAGTTGTGCACGAACGAATTCAACACGTTTCCTGGAGAGAGTGAGGTTGTAATCCTCGTTGCCGCGTTCATCGGCAAAGCCGTCAAGCTGAACGCGAATGTCGGATTTTTCGGCAAGCGTGCCGGCCAGTTCGGCGAGACGGTCCCCGATTGTGTCAGCAAGCACGTGCTCGTCGGTGCGAAACAGCACATCCATCGCAATTCCGGCCTGCAACAGGCTCACCAACTGTGGGTTTGCAACCGCCTGCAATCGTTCGAGTTCTGCGCCGAGCGAATCCAGGTCACCGTTCGAGGTCCGCAGGTTGCGCCTGAGGCCGGCAACATGGCTGCGCGAGCCCTCCAGCGAGCCAGAGAGAGTATCGATCCTGTCATTCTTGCGGTGAATCTTATCTCCTAGCCTGGCGCCGATGGCGGCACCGACCACAAAACCAACCGGTCCACCCGCAATGGCGCCGATTATGCTGCCTGCACTAACACCGATCGTCTCTGCTTTTGACGCATTCGCCGCGAACGCCGGCGCAACAGTGAGTAGTGCAAGTATTGATATAACTGTTTTTGAGTAACGCATGGTGTGTCCTCCGAATCGATTTAGTTACTGTCGGAGTCAATTACACGGCCCAATTCAGCTACGCAGGGGCCAGCATCATGCAAAGCCTGCGATCAATTGTGGTGAAAAATGGCGGACTAGCGGTTCGGATCGGACAACGCGACGAACGTGCCACCATTGCGGTCACAGAGAATGCGCATGAGTTGCGCGAAACGACGGGAGGTATCGGCAACGTCGCGTCCGGCCTCGAAAAAGAACGGAAAACCTACGGCATGAATGCGCACCATTCTATTGCCCTGCGCATCGGCGCGATTAACCGTATCGATTTGTCGCACGACGGCATCCACGGAGCCACCACTGAATTCGTCGCCAAACACGAAAATGCTGATTTTTCTGTCGGGTTGCCAATAGGTGCTAATGGCATAAATGATGCCATCCACTGGATTGCTGTCGCTGAATGGCCTCCAGTTGCGCATCGTATTGATGATCGCCTGGCGGCGACCCGGCGTATCGGGTATCCATTTGCCTCGATATTGTTGAAACATGTAGCTGCCATTGTCATTCATGATCTGAATGCCTTTGACCTGGGGATACACGTCGAGCGTTTCGGTCAACTTCTCAATCGCACGATCCCAGTTGAACTGTTGCATGCTCCCCGACGTATCGATAACGAAAATGATGTACTCACTATCGACCGGAATGCCGGCAACCGCGTCGTTGTCAGCGCGACGATAGTAGGGCTGTAGTCTTTGCATCTCCTCGGTCAGGCGCTGCTTCGTAATTTTCAGGGCGCCTTCGTCGAGTACCGATTCCGAATCTCGTTGAGTGGCGGCGTATTGGCCCCTGACCTTACTGAGATCGCCAACCAACCGCGCAAGCCGCAGTTTCGTCGACGACGTTTGTTCACGTACGTCTTCTAGATCACGATTGATTATGGTCGTTTCGCCGCGAATATCGAAAAGCTCCTGCTGCAACAATGCAATCAATGCTTCGAGATCGTCTTGTGTTTTTTCGATGATAACGGGTTCATAGATCTTGCTTAGCACGAGCAACAGGATAATTGCCCCGAAGCCACAGCATATGCAGTCGAGAAACGACAGGCTGAATTGTTCAACGCGGCGGCGGCGTCTCATTACGGTTGCTCCATATGCTTACGGCCAGTCACGACTGACGCTGATGAACGAGCCGCCCGATCTGAACGCCAATATCCAGTACAGGATCGGTGCCTCGAAGTCGCCCTCGAGCGGATACAAAAAAATATTCACGGGTACGCCGACCGGCAATTCTCGTATCGCGCGATAATGCAGGTTGTACCGTTCGCGCCCGCTGATTGTCCGGCGGCTGGTCGTCAACTCATCCATCGTCGGCAAACCGTCAGCCAACAGGATAATGTTGTCGGGTCGCGGTGTCAGTGCCGACGCCACAGCGTAAGCTGCACGCATATTTGTGCCATTTTCAGGGATGGTGCGTCGCAGTATCCTGACTGCCTCGTCAAGTTGCCCGCCGTCATCGGCGTCCAGCCACACGCCGTCACTGCCCTTGATGACCGGCTCTGCCTTATTGTTGTACATATAGATCTGGAACTTGCTGCCTGGCTGGAACTGCGCAGTCAGCCAGTCGACGCTGGCCACGACCTGACGCCACTTAACCGCGCCGAGCTTTTCCGCATCGGACATGTTGCGGCGCCTGATGATGTTGACGATCGTGTCATCGAGCATACTCGCCGACCGATCCACGAGAATCAGTGTACGTCGGCCGCCGAGCTTAAGTCCGGTCAGGTACTGGCGATCGCCGTCGCCTTTGAACTCGCGCAACTTGTTGCCTTCAGCTTCCTGTTCCGCAGCGAGCGCGAGCAGGCGCTTAACCTCTTCGGTCAGCGTTTCGATGTCACTTTGTAGCTGTTCGACACGATCAATGGTCGCGAGAGTCTCTGCATCGTATTTCGAGAGTTCGGCACGCAGCTCTTCTAAAAGTGCAATGATCTGCGCGATCTGCCCTTCCGCAGAATCGGTCTCGGATTCCAGTTGCTCCATCGTGTTCTTCGCCAGCACGAGATTTTTTCGACTATCGAGAATATCGATCTCGATTTTCTTCGTTTCCGCCATCATATCGGACGGATCTTTCTCCGTTGTTTCCTTGACCTGGGCATTGATAATCATGAAGAACAGAATGACAGCTCCAAAACCGCAGCTCATGCAGTCAAGAAATGCCATGCTGAACACTTCAAATTGTCGGCGCCTACGAGCCATCGGATTTCTCAGCTGTAATCAGTCGTAATTCGAAGCCGGGCGTGCCGAGTCGAAGAGAATCACCAATCTGCAGCACCGCCGATCCGTCAATGCGATGGCCGTTCAGAAACGTTCCGTAACGGCTGAAATCGCGCACGATGCATTGGCCGTTTTCCTGCTGCAACGAGCAATGCCGCCGCGACACTCCTGGCATTTCAGTCTGCAAGTCAATCCAACGTTCCCCATCCGTCGGTCGTGTCCCCAGAGACAAGGGCCGAGCTTCGATCTCATACGCCGTGTTCTCAAACAGCAGGTGCGTAGGATGGCCACCATGACGGCTTATTTCCTTAGACTCCAGTTTCACAGGCGACTGGTCCCACGGCAGTTGCCGCATCAGGCTGACGCCACTGTCTCGAAGCTGCATGTCGCGACACCGTGCTAGCAAGCCCCGAGCTGTTGCTCCAGGCTCAAGTATGAAGACTTCGCCGCCAACACGAGCGCGCATCATGTCGGCCAGGCCCGGCAGCCGCGCAACTCGATCCGACAATTGAATCGCCGGTGTTTCATCGGCGCGATACATAGCGCGCAGATTGCTCACGATGCGCTGGTATACCGGCGCAGCGGCCGCGACAAGATCGAGCGACTCGAGTTGGGCTTTGTGGGTGACGCCCTGATACTCGATCTCGAGCATCACGCTGTCGCCAACCGACGCGGCATCGATCCAGCCCGTCAGTCGATCCGCAAGCGCCTGTTCCGTTGCTGCCGTATGCAGCGGATCAAAGCGTGATTGTTGGACAAATGCCTCTGCTATGACCCGAACCCAGGCATCGAGCAGGTCCATCAGACCAGCGTCATCAATGACGACTGATCGATCGACCTGTGCCTGCCCGGACTGGGAAATACGCGTCAACAACGACGAATGCAGGCTCATGTCGACATGTACGGGGACAGCATCATGATATTCCCTGCGTGTCGCCGCAACAGCTGCATCGACCATCGCGACGACGGGCACCCCGAGTGCAGCGGCAATGCCTAAGAACATGGCAAGATTGTCATTGTTCATATAGGCAGGCACGGCGACGACAATGCGGTCGCCGTGGCCGGATATTCGCTGCCAGATCTGCTCGAGTTGACAGCTTACGAGGTCCGCAGCGCTCAGATGTTGAAATCGCTGGTCGGCGAGAGGTTCTGTATGCAAGCTTGACCAGAAGTGGTTCTGGATGCGCCGCGGTTTGACCCGGGCATGCGCGAACGCCTCACTACCTGTCGTCAGCTTATCGTCATCAAGCAGCGCAAACCCAGGTTCCCGGTACAGGACCCTGTCCGCGTCCAGGACCGAAATCCCGGCATCATTGAGATGTGCGGCAAGTAAACTCACAACGCCCTACCGCTAGTCCGCCCTCATATGCTGGATCAGCTTTTCATTCGTGTAGTTCTCACTATCGAAGACGAGCCGCTCCTGCAGCAACTGCAGCTGGTGCACGAGGAACATCAGAAAGATACTAATCAACAAAGCGATAAACGTGGAGTTGAATGCAACACCAAGACTCTGTGTGACGCCAGCAATATCTCCATGGACCGCCTTGTCAGCCTGCGCGAGCGCCTCGCCGATTCCCCGCACTGTGCCGATGAACCCGATCGACGGAATTGCCCACGAAATGTACCGAATCATCGACAACTCGGACTCGAGGCGATCCGCTTCAGACTCGCAGATTGTGTGGGTAGTGTTCGCTACATCCTGGATGTTTCGCGTCGTGCTAAATCGTCGTAACGCGCTCAGCAGTGTGCGTGGCAGCAACATCCGCTGCCGGTCATCGGGCAGCGCCTGCATCTGGCGCGCGAATTCGCGCGTGTCCTCGGGAAGTATTCGCATGCCATCGGCAACAGGTACAAGATCCACATCCAACAGTTGCCGTTCAGCAAAAACCTGCACTGCCTTGAAGCCCATGATGGCAAGCGCCCAGATACCAAGAATAAAGCAGGCTTCCTGTTCCATGTCCTTGATCAAAATCGAGACGCGCCGTTCTTTGACGTATGCAGGATCGGCCGCAAGCGCTTCGGCCTGCTCTTCGATGATGCGCGCCGCATTGGGCC